>CALMOL010000226.1 GCA_937871685.1 uncultured Verrucomicrobiota bacterium | reverse complement strand
GCCCGCGCGCGGCCGGCGCGCCGCGCCGACGCCGCCCCCGCGCGCCGCCGCCGAGCCCGGCGGCTCCGCCTCGTGGAACCCGAAGGTCACGCCCCAGCGCGCCGCCGCCGATTTGCTCCGGCCGGACGAGAAGGGCCACGAGATCCTCCGCTCGCTGGGCTTTGCCGCCGCGTCGGTCACGCCCGGGCGCGGCATCTTCCGCGGGACGAGCGCGCTCGTGGCGACCAGCGGAGCCGAGCCGACGAAGAGCGTGATCCGGTCCGTCGGCGCGCAGAATGCAGCCTTCGAGCAATCGGGATTTGGCGAGCCGGTGTATCCCGGCTCGCTCATGGGCGCGGTGGCGCTCGTGCGGCAGACGCTTTCCGACGCCCAGTGGCACCGCGCCGCCCGCGAATGGGCGGAGAAGAGTCCCGCCGCCGCCGAACGGCCGGAGGACAATCGCGCCCTGCTCGCGCTCGCGCCGGTGGTGGAAGGCCGCGTGGGCCTGGTGTTCAACACCGACGACGAGCTGGACCCGGCGCGCGTGGCGCGGGTGGCGCAGGAATTCAAGGTGCGCCTGGCGGCCCTGCGCGGCTCCGGCTTCGAATACCGCGCGCTGGATTCCGTGCGGGCCGTCAAGGCCCCGGTGATCCTGCCGCTGAATTTCCCCGAGGTGCCGGAGGTCGAGACCGCCGAGCGCGCCCTCGACGTGCCGCTCAATGACCTGGAACATTGGCAGGAGGCGCCCGCCAACCCCGGGAAGCTTCACGCGGCCGGCGTGCCCGTGGCATTTTCCGCCGCCGGTTTGGAGAAGACGGACCGGTTCTGGCCGCGCGTGCGTGAGACGGTGAAGCGCGGCCTGCCACCCGAGGCGGCCCTCGCCGCGGTGACCACGGTGCCGGCCAAGATCTTCGGCGCGGAGGATCGCCTCGGCGTGATCGAGAAGGGCCGGCCGGCGCACCTCACCGTGGCTTCGGGCGACCTCTTCAAGGACGACGACGCCGCGATCGTGGCGGTGTGGGTGGACGGCGAGTGGTTCGAAACCGACAAAGGCCGCGAGCGCGACGTGCGGGGCACTTGGACGGTGACCATCCCGGATGCACCGCCGCTCACGCTGAAGATTGCCGGCGAAGCGGGACGGCCACGCGTGACCGCGGGGGAAAAGGATTCTGTGCCCGCGTCCATCCAGGCGGGTCGCCTGGTGCTCGCGCCGCCGCAGAAGCTGCTTGGCGGCGGCGAGGGAACGGTCCGGCTTTCCGCCGCGTTGCCGCCGGAGGGACCGGCCGCGCCGGATTTCCTCGCCGGCATCGGCCAGCGCGTGGACGGCCGCGAGTTCCGCTGGGAGATGCGTCGCACCGCCGCGTGGTCAAAGCCAGCGCCGAAAGAAGACGCTCAGCCCAAGCCGCCGGTGCCGCTGCCCGCCGCGTATCCGGCCGGCGCCTTCGGCCTCACGAAGGATGACCTCGCCGCGCCGCCGGCCGTCCTCGTGCGCGGCGCGACCGTGTGGACCTCGGGGCCGCAGGGCCGCCTTGAGAATGCCGACCTGCTCATCGAAAACGGCAAGGTCCGTGCGGTCGGCTCCAATCTGGTCGCCCCGCCGAACGCCACGGTCATCGACGCCGCCGGCAAGCACGTCACGCCGGGCATCATCGATTGCCACTCGCACTCCGGCATCTCGCGCGGCGTCAACGAGGGCACCAGCGCTGTCACCTGCGAGGTGCGCATCGCGGACGTGACCGACCCCACGGACATCGGCCTTTACCGCGAGTTGGCCGGCGGCCTCACCGTGGCGAACCAGCTCCACGGCTCGGCCAACCCCATTGGCGGGCAGAACCAGGTCATCAAGTTGCGCTGGGGAATGCCCGCCGAGGCGATGCACTTCGCGGGCGCCAAGCCCGGCGTGAAGTTCGCGCTCGGCGAGAACGTGAAGCAGGCCAACTGGGGCGAGCGCTTCACGACCCGCTACCCGCAGACGCGCATGGGCGTGGACGAGATCATGCGCGACACGTTCCAAGCCGCGCGCGACTACGCCCGCCGCCTCGACGAGGCGAGGAAGGGCTCGCTCGTCGCGCCGGTGCGCCGCGACCTGCGCCTGGAGGCGGCGCTGGAAATCGTGCGCGGCGAGCGCCTGATTCACTGCCACGCCTACCGCCAGGACGAGATGCTGATGCTGGTGCGGCTCGCGGAGGACTTCGGCATTCGCCTGGGCACCTTCCAGCATGTGCTGGAGGGCTATAAGATTGCGGACGTGCTCGCGCGCCACGGCGTTGGCGCGTCGTCCTTCGCCGATTGGTGGAACTACAAGATCGAGGCGTCCGACGCGATTCCGTTCAACCCGGCGATGCTCGTGCGCGCCGGCGTGCTGACCTCGGTGAACTCCGATTCCGGCGACCTCGCCCGCCGCCTCAACACCGAGGCGGCGAAGGCCATGAAGCACGGCGGCCTCGCGCCCGAGGAGGCGCTGAAGCTCGTGACGCTCTGGCCGGCAAGGCAGCTCCAGATCGAAAAGCAGGTCGGCTCGCTGGAGCCGGGCAAGGACGGCGATTTCGTGATCTGGGATGTGTCGCCGCTTTCCTCGTATGCGAAGGCCGAGCAGACGTGGATCGACGGACGCTGCCACTTCGACCGCGCCCGCGACGCCCGCCTGCGCGAGGAAGCTGGCAAACGCCGCGAGCTTCTCGTCCAGCGCGCCCTTCCCGAGCGCCTCAAGGCCATCGCCGGCCCGGGTGGCGGGCCAGGCCGCGACGCCGGGGCCGACGCCGAGAAGAAGCCCGAGGAATCCGGGGCCGAGGATTCTTTTGCCGCGCGTGTTGTCCGCCACCGCGAGATCCACTGGGAACGCGAGCAGCGCTCCCTCTATCACGACGGCACCGACGCCCATAACTGCTCCTCCGCCGAGGGCCGCTAAGCCCCCTTCCATCATGCGCTCCTCTTTTCCCCACCCGGCCGCCAAATGGGACATATATGTCCTATACATCGTATATGTCCTGTGCATCCTATGCCCCGCTGGAGCAGGCGCCAACGACTCCATCCCCCAGCCCGCGCCCGGCAAACCCGTGCTCCTGCGCGGCGGCGTGATCCATCCGGTGGATTCTCCCGATCTCGACGGCGCGGACCTGCTCATTGACGGCGCCACGATCAAGGCCATCGGCCGCGCGCTCGCCGCCCCGCCCGACGCGGAGGTCGTCGAACTCAGGGGCCGCCATGTTTACCCCGCCCTCATCGCCCCGAACTCCGCCCTCGGCCTCGGCGAATACGACGGCGTGCGCCCGACCCTCGACGTGGCCGAGTCCGGCATGCTCAACCCGAACGCGCGCGCCCAAGTCTCGATCAACCCGGACTCGGAGTTGCTTCCCGTCACGCGCTCCAACGGCGTCCTCTGCGCGCTCGCCGTGCCGCAGGCCTCCGACGGCGCGATCGCCGGCTTGTCCGCGCTCATCCGGCTCGACGGCTGGACGTGGGAAGACATGACCGTGCTGCCCGCCGCCGGCCTCCACATCCACTGGCCCGAGATGCGCATTGACCGCTCCCGCCGCGCCGCCGCGCGCTCCGGTCCCGAGGAGCAGCAGAAGGAGATCGACCGCCGGATGCGCGAGCTGCGCGAATTCTTCGCCGCTGCGCGCGCCTATCATGCCGCCGCTGCCGCTGGGGCGCTCCGGGGTGCGCCCGACGCTCGATTCGAGGCGATGCGCCCGGTGCTGGCCGGCGCGAAGCCGGTCTTCGTCCACGCGCACGAGTGGAAGCAGCTGGAGGCCGCGCTCGCGTGGGGCGAGACGGAAAAGCTGCGCCTGGTGATCGTCGGCGGCCAGGACGCGTGGCGCGTCGCGGATCGACTCCGCACGCAGAAAGTCCCCGTGATCTGCTCCGCGCCGAGCGGCTTGCCGCTGCGTCGCGACGATGGCTACGAAAGTTCCTACGCCCTCGCCGGGAAGCTCCACGCGGCCGGCGTGGCGTTCTGCATCGGACGGCCCGGCTCCGTCTTCGAGAGCGCCATCGAGGCAAACCTGCCCTACGAGGCCGCGATGGCCGCCGCGCACGGCCTGCCGCGCGAGGAAGCGCTCCGGGCCGTGACGCTCTATCCCGCGCAAATCCTCGGCGCGGGAGATCGCCTCGGCTCGCTCGCCGCCGGCAAGGAGGCCACGCTCTTCGTTTCAAGCGGCGACCCCCTGGAGATCGCCACGCAGATCGAGCAAGCCTGGATCGCCGGCCGGCCCGTGGACCTTTCCAGCAAGCACACCCGCCTGCGCGACAAATACCGCCGCAAGCTCGGGCAGTGAGGGCGACCGCTGGGACGCCACGCAACCGCTTCCTCGCCCCTGCGGTTGAGCGTCGGAAGCATAGCCAAAATTTTATTTTTTTTGGCGGAAGGGCCTTCTCTGAAACAGCGGCGACGGCAGTTTTCTCGCGCATCAACAGAAGAGAAGGCGCGCGGGCGAAAGAAACTGGGCTGTCAACCGCCACGTCTCGCCGCCGGCGCATCGCGTTGAACGCGCGGCGAGCCCTCGTGTCTTACGCCAACAACGCCGCATTTCAGCGGCATCAACCCTCAACGTTCGCAATTGAACCTGTGCTTCTGCTCAAACCTCTGTCGGTCCGTCTGTTCGTCCTCGTTCTAGCCCTCACCAGCACCCTCTCCCTCGTCCCCCGGGCTCGCGCGCAAGCGACGGGCGCCGTGACGGTGCTGCGCAACCTCGCCGTCACTGACGGCGCTACTCCCTCCGCTCCCGCGCCGATCATCCGGGCGAGCGACGGCAATTTCTACGGCGTCATCTCCGCCGGCGGCGTCGGCGACCGGGGCACGGTCTTCCGGTTGACGCCCGGCGGCCAGTTCAGCGTGCTCTATGCCTTCCAATCTCAGTCGGAAGGCATCCTGCCCAAGGCCATCATCCAAGGCCAGGATGGCAACCTCTACGGCATCACCCGTGGCGGCGGCGCGAATCCGACGACCCCCGCTGGCGCCGGCGTGTTCTTTCGCCTGACCCTGAGCGGTGCCTACACGAAGCTGTATGAATTCGACACCGGCGCACCCAACGAAGGCAAGTTCCCCAGCGCCCTTGTCCAAGGCAGCGACGGCAACTTCTACGGCCTGACGCGCGACGGTGGCAGCGTCGGCAACTATGGCACCTTCTTCCGTCTCTCAGCCAATGGCCAAACGCGGACCACGCTCTTCGCTTTCACCACCGGCGACGGCCCCGGCCAAAGCCCCGAAGCCCAGCTTATCGTCGGCTCGGACGGCAACTTTTACGGCTTGACCAACCGCGGCGGCGCCTCAGGCGGCGACGGCGGGAATGGCTCCATCTTCCAGGCGAAGATGGACGGCACGGTGACGAAGATCTTCACCTTCCGCGGCGGCAGCACGGCCCCCGGCAGCTTCCTGAATGCCTTGGTTCAAGGTTCTGACGGTGCCCTCTACGGCACCTCCAAGCAGGGCGGCGCGCGGCAGTTCGGCACGGTCTTCCGCGCCACGCTCGCTGGCTCCGTCACGCTTCTCCACGAGTTCCAGGATCCCTTCGTGGATGGCATTTCGCCGGGCGGCCTCGTCCAGGGCAGCAATGGCAATTTCTACGGGAATCTCCTCGAAGGCTTCGGCTCTGACCCGTCGAGCCTGCGGTTTGGCCCCGGCGGCTTCTTCGAGATCAAGACGGACGGCACCTTTACCCTGCTGGCCAAGCTGACTCCCGATACCGCCACCGGCCCGTCGAATCCCGTCGGTGGTTTGGTGGAGATCGGCACGAACGTCTTCGCCAGCCTGACCGGCGCGGGCGGAACCGGCGGCAACGGCACGGTCCTCTCGCTCACCGTCACCGGCAGCACCCCCGTCGCGAACGCGCGCCTGATCAACGTGGCCACGCGGCTGCGCACGGGCACGGGCGACGACGTGTTGATTGCCGGCTTCGTGGTGGGGGGCACGGGCAACAAGCGCGTGGTCATCCGCGCGCTGGGGCCAAGCCTCGCCGCCGCGGGCGTGCCCGGCACACTGGGCGACCCGTCGCTGGGCGTCTTCAACGGCTCTGGCCAGAGCGTAGGCGCCAACGACAACTGGGGCCAGCTTTCCGCCGCCGACCAGGCGGCCCTGGCGGGCTTCAACCTGACCCCGTCCAACGGCCTGGAGAGCGCCCTGGTGCTGTCCCTGCCCCCGGGCGGCTACACCGCCATCGTGCGCGGTGCCAACGGCACCACCGGCAACTGCATCGTCGAGGTGTATGACGCCGACACTGCCGCGCCGGCCAAGCTCATCAACATCGCCACGCGCGGTCCCGTGGGCACCGGCGACAACGTGATGATCGCCGGCTTCGTGGTCCAAGGCCCCGGCACCAAGCGCGTGCTCATCCGCGCGCTCGGCCCGAGTCTCATGGCCGCGGGCGTGCCCAACATCCTGGCTGACCCGACGCTGGAGCTCTTGTCCTCCACTGCCTCCCTCATGAGCAACGACGACTGGCAGGAAACCCAGGCCACCGAGATTCGCGCCACGGGCCTAGCACCCAACTCAAACCTGGAGTCAGCGATCTTTGCCACGCTTCAGCCCGGCGCCTACACGGCCATCGTGCGCGGCCTGAACAGCACCTCCGGCAACGCCCTGGTGGAAGTCTATGAGCTGCCTTAGCGGCCGAGTCGTCTTGGCCGCTGACGATTCAGACGACTAGCCGACACTTGACCCCGCGCGGGATTTGGCCCGCGCGGGGCAAGTAGTTTTGATCGCTCGACACAGGAACGGGCGGTTTGGGTAACGAGCGCTACGAACGAGCGGCCCAGGGAAAATCCGCTTGGGCTTTCGCGGGGGCGTGTTCCCCTTTTCGTCTCCTCGCCGACAATTTCCTGTGAAGCCAGCGAAATTTCGCTAGAATCCTCTCCCATCATGCGCAACCCGTTCAATTCTCTCCGCGAGTTCTCCACCCCCGATGGCGCCAAGGGCCGGTTCTATTCTCTCCCCGCGCTGGCCGAGGCCGGCGTCGGCGACATCTCGCGGCTGCCGGTTTCCATTCGCATCGTGCTCGAGTCGGTCCTCCGCAATTGCGACGGCAAGAAGGTGATGGAGGAAAACGTCCGCGAGCTCGCCGGCTGGAAGCCGAAGGAGGCACGCACGGCCGAGATCCCCTTCGTCGTGGCGCGCATCGTCCTGCAGGACTTCACCGGCGTGCCGCTGCTCGTGGACCTCGCGGCGATGCGCTCGGCCTTCTCGCGCATGGGCAAGAACCCGCAGGCCATCGAGCCGCTCGTGCCCGTGGACCTCGTGGTGGATCACTCGGTGCAGGTGGACGTGAACGGCACCTCCGACGCCCTCGCGCGCAATCTCGACATCGAGTTCCAGCGCAACCGCGAGCGCTACCAGTTCCTCAAGTGGGGCATGCAGGCGTTCTCCACCTTCAAGGTCGTGCCGCCGGGCATCGGCATCGTCCACCAGGTGAACCTCGAATATCTCGCCAAGGGCATCCTTTCCGCGAAGGGCAGCGACGGCAAGGCGGACATTTACTATCCCGACACCCTCGTCGGCACGGATTCCCATACCACGATGATCAACGGCATCGGCGTGGTCGGCTGGGGCGTCGGCGGCATCGAGGCCGAGGCGGGAATGCTCGGCCAGCCGGTGTATTTCCTCACGCCCGACGTGGTCGGCGTCCACCTCACCGGCGCGCTCGGCGAGGGCGTCACCGCGACCGACCTCGCGCTCACCGTCACGCAGATGCTGCGCAAGGCGAAGGTGGTCGGGAAGTTCGTGGAGTTCTACGGCCCCGGCGCCGCCGCGCTGCCCGTGACGGACCGCGCCACCATCGGAAACATGGCCCCCGAATACGGCGCCACGATGGGCTTCTTCCCCATCGACGAGGAGTGCACGAACTACCTGCGCGCCACCGGCCGGCCGGATGACCTCATCGCCGCCTACGAGGCCTACTACCGCGCGCAGGGCCTGTGGGGCATCCCGCAGCGGGGCGACATCGACTATTCCGCCGAGTTCGAGCTCGATCTTGGCACCGTGGTGCCGAGCGTGGCCGGCCCGAAGCGCCCGCAGGACCGCATCGAGCTGCCCAAACTGAAGGACGAGTTCGTCACGCTCTTCTCGCGCCCCGTGGTCGAGGGCGGCTACGGCAAGGCGGCCGCGGACCTCGATCGCATGTTCGAGGTGCACCTTTCCGAGCATACGGATCGCTCGGCCGCCGTGGCCGCCCATCCGTCCACCGACGTGAAGGGCAACCAGCCGCCCGTTGGCGAGGCGCGCAACGTCGTCGAGATGGTCTCGAACCGCCCCACCCCGACGCCCGCCAAGGAGGCGGAGGCTGCCAACGCCGACGCGGGCAAGCCCGAGGCCGACGTGGAGATCACGCACGGCTCCGTCCTGATCGCCGCGATCACCTCGTGCACGAACACTTCGAATCCGTCCGTCATGCTCGCCGCCGGCCTGCTGGCGAAGAAGGCCGTCGAGAAGGGCTTGAAGCCACATCCCGAAGTGAAGGCCTCGCTCGCGCCCGGCTCGCGCGTCGTCACCGACTACCTCAACAAGACCGGCCTCCAGCCCTACCTCGACCAGCTCGGCTTCAACCTCGTCGGCTACGGCTGCACCACCTGCATCGGCAATTCCGGCCCGCTGTCCGCGCCCGTCGAGGAAGCCGTGGTGAAGCACGACGTGGTGGCCGCCTCCGTTCTCTCCGGCAACCGCAACTTCGAGGCGCGCGTCCACCAGAACATCAAGGCGAACTTCCTCATGTCGCCCCCGCTCGTGGTGGCCTTCGCGCTGTCCGGCCGCGTGGACCGCGACCTCACCACGGAGCCCATCGGCGACGGCGCGGACGGCCAGCCCGTGTTCCTGCGCGACGTGTGGCCCACGCTGCAGGAGGTGCGCGACGCCATGCAGCACGCGCTCAAGCCCGAGGTGTTCCGCACGCTCTACGCCGACTTCGTCTCGCAAAACCCGAAGTGGAACGAGATCCCCTCCTCCACCGGTGAGGTCTATGAGTGGGACACCCATTCCACCTACATTCAGGAGCCGCCGTTCTTCACCGACTTCGGGATGCAGCCCGGCTCGATCCGCCCGATCAACAACGCCCGCGCGCTCGGCATCTTCGGCGACTCGGTCACCACCGACCACATCTCGCCCGCCGGCGCAATCAAGAAGGCCTCGCCCGCCGGCCGCTACCTGATGGAGAAGCACGTCGAGTTCGCCGACTTCAACTCCTACGGCTCCCGCCGCGGCAATGACCGCGTGATGACCCGCGGCACCTTCGCCAACGTGCGCATCAAGAACCTGATGCTCGGCGGCGAGGAGGGCGGCAACACGCTCCACCAGCCCTCCGGCGAGAAGATGTCCATCTTCGACGCGGCGGTGAAATACCGCGCCGCCGACGTGCCGCTGTGCATCCTCGCCGGCCACGAGTATGGCACCGGCTCCTCGCGCGACTGGGCCGCCAAGGGCACCTCCCTTCTCGGCGTGCGCTTCGTGGTGGCGCAGAGCTTCGAGCGCATCCACCGCTCCAACCTCGTGGGCATGGGCGTGCTGCCGCTCCAATTCAAGGAAGGCATCAGCGCGAAGACCCTCGGCCTCGACGGCGCCGAGCTGTATTCGATCGCCGGCCTGGATACCAGCCTCAAGCCGCAGCAGGATCTGACGCTGGTCATCACGCGCAAAGACGGCTCCGCGATGGAAGTGCCGGTGGTCTGCCGCATCGACACGCCGATCGAGATCGACTACTACCAGCACGGCGGCATCCTGCCCTTCGTGCTGCGTGAGATCGCCGCGCGGGCGTAAAGACGCCGTTGGCTGGTCGGCCGAGGGCCTTGGAGCTCCATGGCTCTGCTACGGTGGCCCCTTCCCCCGGCCGCACCTTCGGAATCAGAGGGATCGCAGCGGCATCTCTTCGATTTACCGCTGGTTTTGCCCGTCACGATGATGCAAGCGAGGCGGTGCTCGCTGGATCATTTGCACCTGATTTCACGGTGACTGAGCGATGGGCCGGCCAGACGGGAAAAAGCGCGCCTGGTCGCTCCAGCCGTCGAGGCACGACCCGCTTGCGCTGGCTCAGAGTAAAGTCGAGCCAGCGCAGGCTGAATCTTGCCCTGCGCAGAGCGAAAAACGCTCTGCGCAGAGCAGAATACGCCCTGCGCAGGCCGGAAAACGCTCTGCGCAGGCCGGAAAACGCTCTGCGCAGGCTGAAAAATGCCCTGCGCAGGCCTGAAAACACTCTGCGCAGGCCGAAAAATGGTCTGCGAAGACTGAAAAATGGTCTTCGCAGGCCGAGAAACGGCCTGCGAAAGCCGTTTCCAGCCGGCAGCAGGCCCGAAACGACCCTGCATCTGATCAACCTCTCTGAAAACGGGTGTAATCCAGCGCTGGACGGGTTTCATCCAGCCTTGGATGAAACCGGCCCACGCGCGCCTCGGGAAATGTGCTTGTCGCGGACACCAGCAACACGACGATCCGCCGCGTCACGCCGGCCGGCGTGGTGACCACGCTCGCCGGATCGGCAGGAGTGACCGGCAGCGCGGACGGCACCGGCGGCGCGGCAAGGTTCAATGTTCCGCGGAGCGTGGCGCTGGATGCAGCTGGAAACGTCTTTGTGTCCGACTCAGACACGAATCACACGATCCGACGGATTACGCCGGCTGGGGTGGTGACCACGCTGGCTGGACAAGCGGGCAGCCCCGGCAGCGCGGATGGCACCGGCGCCGCGGCGAGGTTCTCCAACCCGCATGGCGTGGCGGTCGAGTCGTCGGGCAATGTTTTCGTCGCCGACGTGGGCAACCACACCATCCGAAAGGTGACGCCAGCCGGGGTGGTGACGACCATCGCCGGTCAAGCTGGCACGCCGGGCAGCGACGATGACGTCGGAAGTGCCGCGCGCTTCCGTAATCCAACCGGGGTGGCGGTTGATTCTTCCGGCAACGTCTTCGTGGCGGACCGGGGCAACCATATCATCCGCCGGATCACCCCAAACGGGACCGTGTCCACCATCGGAGGCGCTCCTGGCCAAGCCTCGGGCTTCGATGGCGTGGGATCCACGCGCGTTTTCGCCAACCTATCGGCATCGCCGTGGACGGTGCCGGCAGCGTGTTTGTCGTGGACCACGAGAACCGCGTGGTTCGCGGCGTGCCGGAGGCCGTGGCCGCCTCGCAGCTCATCAACGTGGCTACCCGCCTGCGCACCGACACGTGCTCATCGCCGGCTTCGTGGTGCAGGGCAGCGGCCAGAAGAAGGTCGTGGTCCGCGCGCTTGGCCCAAGCCTGGCCAGCGCGGGCGTTTCCAGAACGCTGGGTGACCCGGCGCTCTCGGTCTTCAACTCGGCCGGCACCCCCGTCGCCGTGAATGACAACTGGGGCGATCTTTCCGCCAGCGACCGCGCGGCCCTCGCCGGCTTCGGCTTGGCGCCGACGAACAGCCGCGAGAGCGCCGCGATCCTGTCCCTGCCCGCCGGGCGCCTACACCGCCATCGTGCGCGGCGCCTCCGGCAACGCGCTGGTGGAAGTGTATGAACTGCCCTGAGAGGACCAAGAAGAACCAAGAGGATGGAAGATGGAGGATGGCAGGGAGCGTTTCTCGGCATCTGGCCGTTCCCGACATGGGAGGCGTCTCCTGCCGTCCTCCATCTTTCATCCTCTCGGCCTTGCCCCCTTCGGTCACCAAAGCAGCGCCGACACGAACCAAGCCACCATGGCCGCGCCGAGGACGAATTTCCCGAAGATCCCGAGGATCGTTCCGAGCAGCGTGCCCCATGAGGCCCGCGCCGCCTCGCCCAGCGCCCGGCGAGCGAACAGCAGCTCGGCCGTCAGCGCGCCGATGACCGGCCCGGCGAAGAGGCCGAGCGGCAAAAAGAATGCCCCCGCGATTCCTCCGAGGCAGCCGCCGGCCGCGCCCCACTTGCTGGCCCCGAAGCGCTTCGCGCCCAGCCAGGCCGCTCCCCAGTCCACCGCGTAGGCCAGGGCGGTGAGCGCGGCCAGCCCGGCGATCACCCACCACGACACGGTCTGCCCCGGCGGCATCCACACGCGGTGGACCACCGCGCCCGCGAGAATGATCCCCACTCCCGGCACGCCCGGCACCACCGTGCCCACTAGGCCCGTGAGCATCAGCAGCGCGGCGGCGAACCAAACGAGGGTTTCCACAGCGGGATGATCCAATCAAACGGGCTATATCATAGCGATATCGGTTGTCGGGATGAGGCGGAGAAGACGGCGCACGTTGTTCGCGTGTGGCAGCTTCGTGGGCTCGTCGCTGGTGTAGTGATAGTCCGGGCAGCCTGCGCGCCGCCGAGCAGGAACGTGCCGATGTGAAGGAGACCCGGCGCGCCTAGCAGCAAGAACACCAAAAGGGAGAAGTCGGCCGGCTGGCCTTCCTGGCCGAGACCGGCTTGTTGCCGCGCGTGGTCGTCGAGGAATTACCCGCCCACGCCCCTCAACTCAACCCGGAGGAGTTTGTTCACGGCGACCTCAGAGCACGCCTGCGCAACGCCGCCCCCAGGGATGCCACCGAGCGGCGCGGCGGTCTGATGCGCGGCTTCGCGCGCCCGCGCCGCCGCCCGGACATCCTGCTTGCCTGCGGCACGCCGGCTTGGCTGTTAAGCAATTTTGGTGATCCTCAATAAATGCAAAGCGCTCTAATTCCTGTTGGACTGCGGCAAACTTTGTAAACGAGCCAATCGACCACCACAGTAGCACCATGGAGAGTTTTCCCGTTCGGACACGCCTCGGATACGACAGTCGATCTTGGCGGAGCAGCTTGTTTATGGCCGCGTTGGATTTGCTCAACCCTCTTAAGCGTCTGATACCCTTTGCTTGGGATGGACCGTGCGTAATCTCGTCGCTGGCGGGTTTGGGTGACTTGTTCATTCATCTGCCGCTGATCGCCGCGCTGCGGGAGAAAGCGATGAGCCATGGGATTCAGGTGCGGATCGCTTTATCGCCGGGCCACGCCGCGTTGGGGCGCGCGTGCGGATGGGAGGTGATGGAGTTTAACAACTCGCTCGAGGATCTCTTCAAGCGTCCTCATGCGGTGCGCCCTTTGGAACTGCTGCGCTCCGTGCGGCGGATGCGGACCGAGCAAATCGCGCTTTGGATCGATCTGACCTGCAACGCGCTCAACGCCCTGCTCATCAAAATGGCTGGGGTGCGGCGCTTAGCGGGCCGGACCACGCGGGGCGGGCGAAGCTTCACCGATTACCCGTTGCCGCATGAGGCGGGCGACAACGAGTATGAGCATTGTCGCACGCTGGGCGAATTCTTCGGCTGCGGGCTGCAAACGAGGGTCTTTGACGCTCTGCTGCTGGAAAAGAGAATCGGCGACACTTTGGTGCTTGCCCTCAGCACCGCATGCCGGTGGCGCAATTGGCCTCTGGAAAATTTTCTCAAGGTAGTTCGCGCTCTGCCCGAGCGGCGGTTCACGCTGATCGGTGTGAAAGATGAACTCTCGGAGTCCGACCGGCAGGTTTTCGACGTGCTTCGGCAGGAACCGAACGTCTCCGACCGCACGGACGTCCTGTCCCTTCTTGAGATGATTCGGCTGATCGCGGGCTGCGCGGCAATCGTATGCAACGACACGGGCGCTGCTCACGTGGCCCGCGCTTATCATCGACCTGGCGCGGTGATTTATGGGCCAGGGTCGCTCGTGTTCTGGAAGGAGGGAAGCCTGCGAAGATTCCACGACACCTCATGTCCCTACTATCCTTGCGGGCAGTGGAACTGCCACCAACCACAGCACTGGTGCATGGAGCAAGTTCAGGCCGATCCCGTCATCGCGCACCTCCGCGCGGCTCTATCCAGCGTTGACACCCACGGCCTCCAGCAGATGGCTGGGAGATCGAAATCGCGCGTCAGCAACGGCTGATCGCCAATTTGGAAAACCAAATTCCCGCACATGGACGAAACGTCGAAGAGCCGCCGGCTGTGGGGCGATTTGGAAAACTCCATCCTCGCCGGGCGGGGCATCGATATTGGGTGCGGCCGTGACCCTGTCACCGAAGATGCGGCCCGCTTCGACGTGGAGCACGGCGACGCCAATCACATCACCCGACATATCACCGAACGTTTCGATTTCGTTTATGCTTCGCACTGCCTCGAGCATATGCACCGGCCGCGCGAAGCGATCTTGGAATGGTGGAGCCTGGTGCGACCAGGCGGACATCTTTTCTTCATGGTTCCAGACGAAGACCTTTACGAGCAAGGTGTCTTTCCAAGTCGGTTCAACCCTGATCACAAGGCTACCTTCACTATCTTCAAGCAATCGAGCTGGTCCCCCGTCTCCGTGAACGTTTCGGAACTGGCGGCCTCGCTTCCAAACGGCCACTTGGTTAAGCTTGTCCTCCAAGACCAGGGTTACGACCGAACTCTGCTGAAACACGGAAGACGCGCTTACCCTGTTCTGGAGAGAGCAGCGCGCTTGATGTTGAAAGCGTTTCGCGGATCGACGAGCGAAGGTGCCTTCTTTATTCCTGCCTTATGGAAGACCGTCGGCCGATTTGTGGCGGTGGACCAGACGCTTAGACCGGACGTGGTCGCTCAGATCCAATGCATCGTGCGCAAGTTGCTTTGAACTGGTCGCCACCGGGCGTTCCGTGGCAGCCTGCTATTCTTCCATGAGGCTGGCGCCAGGGCGGACGGAAGGCATCGAGTTCATCACGTTGCCTTGGCTGGAAGCAGGGAAACGACCAGTTCCACCCAGCGGTCGAGGTGGGTGGCAGGATCGGTGGCCTGCGCGGCGGCGAGTTCCGCAGCGCACTCTCCCGCGAAGCCCGTGCAAACGAGCCGGCGCCCCGTCGCCCGACTGTTCCAGAACTTGGACGGAAACACTGCCCGCCGGAACTCGGGATGCGCCGCGACCAGATGCACCTCAGCCTGCCAATATGCTTCCACGAGCGCGGCGTCGGTGCGGAGCAACTCACCGCGTTGGATCCAGCCGGGGAGATGGTCCATGCCGCGGCCATCACCGCGGAAGGTCACCGCAAATCCGTCGCGGCGTAGCCCTTCGCAGGCTTCGAAGAGGCTGGGCAAGTGGTGGCACCAGCCGAGATTTCCGCTGTAGAGGGCAGTCTTTGGGATGAAGGCTCGTTCCGGACCGAGGTCGTGCGTGGGCCAGTTGCGGATTACCGCCGCGTTGGGACCGTCGTAGCCGAGGTTCGCCCCGATCTTCACCACGCGCTCCCAGCACGCTAGAGAGCGGTCCCAGCGCGCAGCGACGAGCCGGCGCAGCCACCGCGGGTAGTCCCAGATCGTGCGGAGAAGCTCCGGGTAGTAATCCTGCAGCCAGTAAACGGGCCGCGCTCCTACCGCGCGAATCTCCCGCCACAGGCCCGTCGTCGTTGGCGGGGCACTGGTGACGATGACGACGTCGCCGAGCCGCGCTTCCGCGCGCAGGTAGCGGCGAAAGGTCTGCGTGACGGAAAAGTATTCGCGCGCCGTGCTGCCGAGCCGTCGGCGGTTGCCGCGCCAGTGGTTCAAGCGCCGCAGCGGGGTGGCCGGGGGCGGTCGGGTGCTCTCGCGGTAGGCCCCGGCGCCCGCCACGAGCCGCGCCGTCATGCCCTCGGCCTGGAGCCGGTCGGCGAGCAGCTCCGCCAAGAGCGCCGTCGGCGCGGAATCCGGCCACGCGAACTGCGTGAGCAAGTGCACCGTGGGCCCGGAGAACGGTCCGCCGCAGGTCATGGTCGGTGCGCGGCCGGCTCTTTCGGCCGGCGGGTCTCGCGCCGCTCCCATTCCTGCAGCCGGTGCCGGAACGCTTCCCGGTTATGGCGCAGGTTCGAATGCAGGATGAGGCCGGTCTGGAACACAAGCGCGGCGAGCAGGATCAGGCTCGACGCCAGGATCGCCAGCGGCACGTGCGTGATGATCGTGACGGTGAAGAATTGGTAGAGCGGCAGCGCGCCTGCCGCGATGCCGGTAGCGAAGAGAAGCCCGGCGAGCAGGCCGTAAAAGCGCAGCGGCCGGTAGTCGCGAAAGAGGATGGTCAGCAACCGGAGGATCCGGCGCCCGTCGCGGAAGGATTGGAGCTTCGAGGCCGCCCCCTCGGCGCGCCGCCCGAAGGGCACGGGGAACTCGCGCACGAGGAAGTCCTTGTCGATCGCCTGGATCGTGAGCTCCATCTCCAGCTCGAACCCTTGGGCGAGCAACGGCACGTTCTGGTAGAAGCGCCGCGAAAACAGGCGCAAGCCGGAAAACAGGTCGTCCGTCTGCGAGCGGAACGCCATACGCAACACCCGCGCGAATAACGCCGTCGCGCGCCGGTGCATCGGCCGGAAGATTTCTCCCTCGCCGACAGGCTGGCGCACCCCGTTGAGCATGTCCGCGCGCGCCTGCATCCAAGCATCCACTAGAATGCGGCCCCCCTCGGCTGGGTAGCTGCCGTCACCATCCACCATGAGG
>CALMOL010000225.1 GCA_937871685.1 uncultured Verrucomicrobiota bacterium | reverse complement strand
GCCGTGCTGTCCCTCAGCGGGAGCTAGCGTGCGACAAATTGGACCGAAAACGCTCTAGGCGCTGGAGAGGGCCGAGTGCATTGCCTTGAGCAGGGGACGCACGGCCAGGGGTCGAGGCAAAGAGACGGAGCCCGGGGTCGCCGGGGGTGCCTCGTCGCCGAGATGGATGAGCCGCGCGGCGGGCTGGATGGCGCGCAGGGCCTTGGCCAGGGGGCGTCCGTCGGCCACGGGGGACTGCAGGTCCGCGACCACCAGCGCGATCTCGGCGGAGCGCTTGGAGTAGATGGCGAGCGCCTCCGCGCTCGTGCCGGCGGTGAGCACCCGGTAGTCGAAGCACGCCAGCGCCGAGCGGACCATCTCGAGGATGGCGGTCTCGCTCTCCACGACCAGGATCAGCTCGCCGTGCCCGCCCAGGGGGCTCGCGGCCGCCTCGATGGACGGGAAAATTTCCTCGCCGGACGCCGGCGGCAGGCAAACGGAAAACTGGGTGCCGCGGCCCGGTTCGGAGGCGACCTCAATGAAGCCGCCGTGGCGCTTGATGATGGCGCGCACGTTGGAGAGGCCGAGACCGGTGCCCTTTTCCGGCCCCTTCGTGGTGAAGAAGGGCTCGAAGATCCGCGCGCGCACCTCGGGCGGGATGCCCACCCCGGTGTCGGCCACCGTGAGGCGGATCCATTCCTTCCCCGTTTCGCCCGGCCGGGGGCGGCGCGCGCTCGCGTCCAGCGTAGCCAGTTCGGCGTGCACGGTGAGTTCGCCGCCCTCGGGCATCGCGTCGCGCGCATTCACGCACAGGTTCAGAAGCGCCTGGTAAAGCTGCGTGGCGTCCCCGTGGAGGGGAGGCAGGTCGTCCGGGACCAGCGTGGTCACCTGGATGGCATCCGAGAAGGTGGTGGTCGCCAGGTCGAGCACCTCGGTGACCAAGCGGCCAAGGTCCACCGGCCCGGGCTGCCCCTTCGTGTCGCGCGCGAAGGAAAGGATGCGCTTCAGCACGCTGGAGCCGCGGGCGGCGGAGGCGCGGACGATCTCGATCATTTTGCGCTCGCGAGCGCCCACGTTGCCTTGCAGCACTACGTCCGACGCCAGCAGGATGGGCGCGAGGACGTTGTTGAGGTCGTGGGCGATGCCGCTGGTGAGAGAGCCCAGGCTCTCGAGGCGCTGGGCGCGCAGGTAAAGCTCCTCGCGCTGCTTCTTCTCCGTGACATCCGTATTGATGCACAGGATGGAGACCGCGGCGCCGAGGGCATTGCGCAGCAGGGTCTGGCGGCTCTCGACGATGATCGCGCGGCCCGAGCGGGTGCTCTGCCGCAGCTCGCCCATCCATTCGCCGCGGCCGAGCAGCTCCGCGCGCCGCTGGTCCGGCGCGGCGGGGAACACGTCGAGCCGCCGGCCCAGGGCCTCGGCGGCAGTCCACTCGTAGAGCGTGGCCGCGCCCTGGTTCCAAAAGAGGATCCGGCCCTCGAGATCGTGGACCACGATCGCATCATGCGCACGGTCGAGCAGCTCGGCTTGGGCGTGAATCTGCGCCTCCGCCTCCCGCTGGAGACGGCGCCCTTCGAACTCGGACAGGGCGCGGCGCACCGCGGCGGGAAGGCGGCCGGGGCGCTGCTTGAGCACGTAGTCGGTGGCGCCGTTGCGCAAGCTGTTGATCGCCACGTCCTCGCCGAGCGTGCCGGAGAAGAAGACGAAGGGCACGTCCGCGCGCTCCGCCTGCGAGACCCGCAGGGCATTTAAGCCGCTCCAGCCGGGCAGCGTGAAGTCGGAGAGGATGAGGTCCGGATGGTTCTCAAGCTGGGCGCGAAATTCTTCCTCGGACTCCGCGTAATCCCACGCGCAGGAAATGTCGTCGGCGGCCAGCATGGCGGCGACGAGCTCGCGGTCGAGCGAGTTGTCCTCCAGATGCAGGATGCGCACGGGCGCGTTTGGGATCATGGCTTTTCCTCTGGGTTGGGGGTCGCGGCTGGGGCCGGCTCGTTGATCAGCGCCCAGAACACGCCAAGCTGCTGGACGGACTCGAAGAACTTTTGGAAATCGACCGGCTTCACCACGTAGGCGTTGGCGCCCAGGGCGTAGGAGCGCACCAGGTCGCTTTCCTCGCGGGACGAGGTGAGCATGACCACCGGCACGTGGCGCAGGGCCGGCGTCGCCTTCATTTCCCGCAGCACCTCGAGGCCATCGACCTTGGGCATCTTGAGGTCGAGCAGGACCACCACCGGCGCCTCGCTCGTCCGGCCGGACCAGGGGCCGCGGCGATGGAGGTAGTCGAGGGCCTCCGCGCCGTCGCGCGCGACGTCCACGGCGTTGGAGACGTTGGAATCCTGGAGCGCGGCGAGGGTCAGTTCCACGTCGTTGGCGTTGTCCTCCACGAGGAGGATGGTTTTCACGGCAGCCATCATGCGGGGGCGAATGGGGAGGAACTGGAGGTGAGCGGGAGAGTGAAGAAGAAGGTCGCACCCTCGCCGGGCTGGGATTCCGCCCAGGTGCGCCCCCCGTGGCGCAGGACGATGCGGCGCACGTTCGCCAAGCCGATGCCGGTGCCCTCGAACTCGTCGGCTCGATGGAGGCGCTGGAAGACGCCGAAGAGCTTGTCCACGTAGGCCATCTCGAAGCCGACGCCGTTGTCGCGCACATGGAAGACTTGCTCGCCGCGCCCCTCGTCGGTCGTGGCGCCGACCTCGATCCGGGCCGGGTTGCGCGGGCGGGTGTATTTCACGGCGTTGGCGAGGAGGTTGACCCAGACTTGGCGAAGCAGGGACCGGTCCGCGGAAACCTCCGGCAGGGGGCTGATGACCCACTCGATGGGGCGATTCGCCATTTCTTCCTTCAGCTCTGCCAGCACCTCGCGCACGAGGGCTTCCGCGGGGAACCGCTCGTGGTGCATGGCGGTGCGGCCGGTGCGGGAGAAGAGCAGGAGATCGTCGATGAGGCGGCCCATGCGCCGGGACGCCTCGGCGATGGTCTCGACGTAGCGGCGGCCGGTGGCGTCGAGCGACTCGCCGGCGCGCTTGGACAGCAGGCCCGCGAAGCCATCGATGTGGCGCAGGGGGGCGCGCAGGTCGTGCGAGACGGAATACGAGAAGGCTTCCAGCTCCTGGTTCGCGGCCTCCAGCAGCTCCGCGCGGTGGGTGAGCTCGCCGTTCATCTCCTGCACGCGGGACTCGGCCGACCGGCGGGCGGTCACGTCGAACATCGTCGAGCGGCTCGACACGTAGGCCCCGGCCGCGTCGCGCTGGGCCGACGCGCTCAGCGAGACGCGGAAGCGGGAGCCGTCGCGGCGCACCAGATCGAACTCGAGGTCGCGCACCTCGCCCGTCTCGCGGAAGCGCGGGAAGGCTTCCTCGAAGGTGCGGCGCCCCTCCGGCGTCAGCAGCTCGGAAAAGCGCATTTTCCCGACGACCTCCTCGCGCTGGTAGCCCAGCCAGCGGAGCTCGGTGTCGTTGATCTGGACGAAGCGTCCGCTCGCGTCGAGCGAATGGTAGCCGCACGGGGCATGATTATAGAGGTCGCGGGACTCCTGCAGCGCCCGTTCCATGGCTTCCTGCGCCTGGGTGCGCGCGACCCACGCGTGACGGAGCCGCCAGACCGCCGTGCCGGCCAGCGCCAGGGCGGCGGCGACGGCACCCGTGGTGGTCCACACCGCGCGGTCCGACTCCCCCTCGGCCCGGCGGACGCGCCCTTCCAGCAGGCGCGTTTCCTCGTCGGCCATCGCGGCGGTGAGCTGGCGAATCTCGTCGCGCAGGCGCTTCTCCCTCTCGATGTAGGCGGCGGGAACGCCGGCCCGACGATCCTCCACGCGCCGGCGATACCTCGCGGCGAGGTCTTGGAACTTCGGGTCGATCTCCGCCAGTCGCCCTTGTTGATTGGGATTGTCCGTCGTCAGCCGCCTCAGCTCGGCCAACCCGGTCGCCACGCGATCAAGGGAAGGCTCGAACAGTTCCAGGAAGCTCGTGTCGCCCGAGAGTTGATAGCCGCGCGCGAGGGCCGCGGCGTCGGCGAGGGCCAGGTTGGTTTGGGCCAGCTCCTTCTGCACCTCGCGCGTGTGGTCCACCCAGCCGAAGGCCTCGCGCATGGCGCGGGCGGTGAAGACCGCGAAAAGGACGATGCAGATGAGGGCAACCAGCGCCAGAAACAAGCTCCCACGAATGATCCAGGGGCGGATGGGAGCGGGCACAAGGAATTACAAAAGGAATGGGTTGGAAATATTGAGTGTCCCCTTCTTCATCAAAGCTCTCAAGGATAGTAGGAATACGTAGGGGGAGCGCCCGAGGCGCCGTGGCGCGCCCCACGTTCTTGAATCAGCCTTGCCGATGAATTGGTGACCGGCGAGCGAGCCATCACGCGATGGACCTCCGACAAAAGTCCGCGCTGGCCCCGCTGGCGAAGCCCAACGCCGTAGGCGGTAAATCCTACAGCCCAGGGTTTTCCTGTCCGCGGGACTAGCCTGGGGCTTCGCCGCGCATCGAACCCTGAAGGGGTTCCATCCGCACCGCTCAAGAGACGCCCGCTCCAACCCTTGGGCTGTAGGACGCAGCGCCGGCGGCGTTGGGGCCGAGCGAGTCAGACCCGGGCGCGTTTGACCAGGAAGCCGAAGGCGGCCGCGGTGAAGAACATCAGCAGGCCATACACGGCCGGCGGCAGGCTCAGCGCGGGGCTGCGGAGGACGTTGAGCGCGATGAAGATGGCCAGCGTGCCGTTGTGGATGCCGATCTCCAGACCGATGGCGATGGCCTGCCGACGCTCCACGCGCAGCAGGCGCGGCACCCAGTAGCCCACCGCGAGCGAGAGGAGGTTGAAGGCGAGCACCGGCCCGCCCACGGAGCCGAAGTGGTCAGCCAGCGTCTGGCGCTCGCGCAGCGTGACGGCGGCGATGATGAGCACGAGGAAGATCACCGAGGCGATCTTCACGGGCTTATCCATGCGGTCGGCGAAGGCGGGCGCGCGGTGGCGGATGAGCATTCCGATCGTCACCGGCAAGAGCACGATGCCAAACACCTCGATCACCTTGGCGAACTGCATCGGCACCACCTCGCCGGACTGGAGGAAATGACCGATCGAAAGGTTTACCACCAAGGGCAGGGTGAAGAGCGCGAGGATGGAATTGACGGCCGTGAGCGAGATGTTCAGCGCCACGTCACCGCCGGAAAGGTGCGAGTAGAGATTAGCCGTGGCCCCGCCGGGCGAGGCAGCCAACAGCATGAGGCCCACCGCCACCGTCGGCTCCAGCTTCCACGCGACGGCAAGCCCGAAGCACAGCAGCGGCAGCAGCACCATCTGGCAGCCCAGCGCCACCGCGACGGCCCGCGGGTAGGAAAGGACGCGCCGGAAGTCCGCGAGGGTCAGCGCGAGGCCAAGCCCGAGCATGATGATCCCCAGCGCGAGGGGCAGGAGCGCGGTGGTGAGGAAAGAGGATTGCATGGGGGGAGGCCGTTCCGGGGACGGGAACGGGCCGACAGTCCGCTGCCGACGGGCCATCGCAAGACGACGGAGGCGAATCGGCCGGACGACGCTCGACGCGGTGGCGCCTGAGGCGATGGGCAGTCTCTAGCCCGTGATTCCAGGTTGCCCTTGTCCCACCAATGGCGCGACAGAGCGCACCTCGGAGCCTCCCTTTTGTCGGAGGTTTACTTTCCGCTTCGGAGACGGTGGAATTTTTCCTGAAAGGCCGCCGCGCTTGGGAAGGTGCCGACGGGAACCCCTAGTTCCTCACAGAGCGACGCCACCGCGGGGAGGTTTAGCCGCGGAAACCGGCGGTTATCTTCCGCCGCGGTTTCGGAGCGATGGTTCATGCAGTCGAAGCAGATTTCGAAGACCGCGACGATCTTGCCGCCCTGGCGGAAGACGAAAGCATTGCGCGGGATGTGGCAGGAGAACGGCGGGTAGTCCCGCGGCCAGGAATCTAGCGCCGCGAGGAGGCGCCGGACTTGGGCGTCGCTCAGCCGGGCGCCCTTTGAATTGACCGAGCCGGGCACGAGGCCGTTGCGAATGCCGGCCACGGTGCCCCTCTCCACCGCGGCCGGCCACGCGTGGGCGCGGACCTCGTTGTAGGGCACCGCTGGCCACGAGGCCGCCGCGGCGGCTGGACTCAGGCCAATGAGACCCAGCGCAAGAAAGATCAACTGGATGCAGCCTCTGATCATCTTCCATGGGCGGCGAGCCATAGGATCAACGCCAGAAAAATTGCGGCCACCAGAAGGTTGGCCCAAAGCGGCCCGGTGTTGTTGTGTCCAAACATGCTTCCGGCAGAGGAAGGCGGCATTGTTCATCTCGCGCGGCGCTCGGTCACCCAGGCGTCCATGCGTTTCTCCAGCACGGTGAGCGGCACGGCGCCGGAGGCGAGGAGGTGGTCGTGCCAGTCGCGCAGGTCAAACTTGGCTCCGAGTTCCTTCTCGGCGCGGGCGCGCAGTTCCTTGATTTTGAGCTGGCCGATCTTGTAGGCGAGCGCCTGGCCGGGCCACGAGATGTAGCGGTCGATCTCGTTGACCACGTCCTGCTCGGTCTTGGGCGCATTGGCCAGGAAGAAGTCGATGGCCTTCTGCCGGTCCCACCGAAACGCGTGCATCCCGGTGTCCACCACGAGGCGCACGGCGCGCCACATGTCGTAGGTCAGCTCGCCGAACTTGTCGTAGGGATCCTCGTAGAGGCCCATCTCGTTGCCGAGCGATTCGGAATACAGGCCCCACCCTTCCACGTAGGCGGTGTAGCCGAAGCCGTAGCGGCGGAACTTCGGCAGCTCGCCTTGCTCCTGCGCCAGCGCGATCTGCAGGTGGTGGCCCGGCACGGACTCGTGCAGCGACAGCGCGCGCATCTCCCACTTCGGCCGCGTCTCGGGCTTGTAGAGGTTCACGAAGTATTGGCCGGCGCGCGATCCGTCGGCCGCGGGTTGCTGGTAGTAGGCGGTGGTGGTGTCCGGCGCGATCAGCGCGGGGATCGGCGTGACGCCGTAGGGCGTGCGCGGGAGCTTGCGGAATACCTTCACAAGCAGCGGGTCGGTCTCCTTCGACATGGCGCGGTAGGCCGCGAGCAACTCGTCGCCGGTGCGGTAGTAATATTTCGGATCGGTGCGCAGGTGGACGAAGAACTCCCCCAGCGTGCCAGCAAAACCAACCTTCTCGCGGACCTTCTCCATCTCGCCGCGGATGCGCTCGACCTCGCGCAGGCCGGTCTCATGGATCTCCTTCGGCGACATCGGCGTGGTGGTGAAGGAGCGCGCCTGAAAGGCATACGCGGCCTCGCCCTCGGGATGCTGCCACACGCCCACCGCGTCGTAGCAGGCGGGCAGGTATTCCTTCTCGAAGAAGTCCTTGAACCGGCGCAGCGCGGGGATCACGGACTCGGTGATGGCCTTCTTCGCGTCGGCGGCGAGGCGGGCGCGGTCGGCCTCGGGCACGGCGGCGGCCCAGCGCTTGAAGGGCTTGAAGAAGCCGCTGTCGGCGGGGTCGCCGACGATTTGCTTGTCGAGCTGCGCGGGCACGCGCTGCATGATGACCTTCGGCTGGACGATGCGGCGCTTGATGCCCTCGCGCATGAGCGCGGTGGCTTGGTCGAGGGAGGCCGGGTAGGCGCGCAGGCGGGCGAGCCAGTCCTCGTAGTCCTTGAGCGTGTCGAAGCGCAGCGAGGAGGCCATCTCGTCCGCGGTGTGCGGGCCGCCGCGCTGCGAGACGGGCGCGAGCCAGAGAGCGAAGCGGTGCCCCTCGACCTGCCGCTGGAGGCTGTCCTCGAAGAGGTCGTAGTTGATCTGGTCGGCCTCGGAAAGGCCAGCGCGCGGGATCTCGCTGAGGCGCTTGAGGGCATCCTGCGCGTGCTGGTGGCGGCGCTCGACGGCGGGAAGCGAGCGGTCGTCCCAGCGGTCGTTGGCGCGGCGGTCTCCCATCTGCGAGGCCATCTGCGGGCTCTCGTTGAGGCGCCATTCCCATTCCTGGTCGAAGAAGGCGTGGAGGCGCTTGCCGGCGTCGTCCGGGGGGGCGGCGATGGCGTTGAACGAGGCGAGCGCAACGGCGAGGACGGGGAGGAATCGCATGGCGCGCACCTTGCCGCCGAAACCTTCCGCGCCAAGGCCGGCGCGCGCCGGACGTGTCATGGGCGCAAGATCGGCGGGGCCGATTGAATTCCCGCGCCGCGGGCGCGGTCTGACCGGGCGCAACCTCCCCGCGCTCGTCGCGCCTTTTCCATTCATGAAGATTCCTTCCCGCCTCCTCCGCCCCGCGCTGCTCCTCCTGCTTTTCCTCGGCTTCGCCGGGATGGCCGCCGCGCTCGATGTCCGCTACGCCGGCTACGGCCTGGGCAAGGAGGGTATTGAGGTCACCGACCTCGTGCGCCAGCGGCTCGCGCGCGGGCAGAACCGCTTCTTCGTTTCCAACCAGACTTTCGGGGCCGACCCCTCGCCGGGGAAGCGGAAATATTTCTACGTCGAATACTTCGCCGGCGGCGAATACCGCAAGCAGCAGGCCCCGGAAGGCGCGACTTTCGTATTCCCCGCCGAGGAGCCGCGCCGCGGGGGCTTCGGCGACCGCCGGGGCGAGGGCCGGGAAGATCGGCGCGGCGATTACGGACGCGAGCGCGGGGATGGCGACCGCGACGAGCGACGCGACCGCAGCGGACGCGGGGATGAGGGCGGCCGGCGCGGCGGCGACGGCGCGTATGAGGGCCGCCAAGGCGTGCAGATGCGCTTCGTGAACCGCTTCGACGAAGCGGTGCGGATTTACTCGCTCAACGAGTTTGGCCGCTGGGATTGGGTAGCCAGCCTGCCGCCCGGCGCGCGCATCGCCACGCCCGCGCGGCGCGGCCAACTGTTCATCGTCACCAGCTCCGCCAACCAAGAACTGCGCCGCGCGCGCGCCGGCGAAGGGCCGGAAACGATGGTGATCGAGTGAGCGGCGGACGCTGACCATGCATTGGCAGCAACGCGAAAACAGTGTAAATACGCGACCGTGCCTCCGGTTGCTTCCCCGCCCTTCCGCCTCCGCGAGGCGACGCCGGACGACGCACCTGTGCTCGCGGCAATGGTGCGCGAGCTGGCGGATTTCGAGCGGCTGGCGCACGAGGTGACCGGAAGCGAGGAGCAACTCCGCGCCGCGCTCGCGTCAGGCCAGTGCGCGGCGCTGCTGGCCTTTGCCGAGAGCGAAGAACCAGCCGGCTTCGCGCTGTGGTTTCACAACTTCTCGACCTTCCTCGCGCGGCGCGGGCTTTACCTCGAGGACCTTTTCGTGCGGCCGGCGTGGCGGCGGCACGGGCTGGGGAAAATGCTGCTGGAGCGGCTTGCCCAGATCGCCGTGGAACGCGGCTGCGGGCGCTTCGAGTGGGCGGTGCTTGATTGGAACGAGAGCGCCATCGCTTTCTACAAGAGCCTCGGCGCGCGGGCCGTGGACGAATGGACGATCTTCCGCCTCACGGGCGAGCCGCTGCGCCGCCTCGCGGACGTGGCCGGCGTCTGAAGTTCCTAGACCTTCATGCGTTCAAGGCTGCCTCTCCTTCCCGGCCGCTGGCGCATTGTTCTCGCGTGGCTCGCGCTGACGGGCGCAACGACCGCCCTTGGCACCGATGGCACGTGGACGCGTCACGTCGTGCAGCCCGGCGACACCGTGCCGCGCCTGGCTTGGCGCTACCGGCTGCGCGTCGAGGCGATCCGCGCCGCCAATGGACTCTCGGGTGACACGCTCGCGCCCGGCGCGGTGCTTCGCATTCCGCCGACGAGCGAGGCTGTCCTCGCGCCGCGTCGCGCCGTGACGACCGCAGCTACGCCAGCCGCCGCCGCGCCGATTGTTGCAGAGACGATGCCTTCTCCGCCCTTGGAGATCGCGCCGCGCCGCGCGGTGCAACCGCCAGCGCCACCCGAGCCCACGCTGGAACCCGAGCGCCGTGCGGTCCGCGCTCTGCCCTCGCCGCCGATACCGAAGGAGGATCGCCAAGTCTCGCCTTACACCCGCGTGCTCTCGGCGAATGCTGGCGGCAACACGCTTCCGCGGTCCGAGCCGCCGCCCGTGGCACCGCGCCCACCGATCGCGGATCCGAACACGCCGAGCGACGAGCCGGGCTTCAGCTCGAACGCCGCTCCCCCATCGCCGGTTCCTCCCGGCACCCGCGAGCGACGCGCGCCGGCCCCAGAGCCGGCGTCGCCGGCTGAATCATCAGCTCCCGGACCGCGCCGCGACGGTTCCGTGGCCGCTTTCACCGCCGCGGCCACGCGGCTGGCCGACCGCCGCATCTCCTACAACGGCTCGTGGACGCCGCCGGGCGAAAGCCGCTCGTGGACGATGGATTGTTCGAACACCTGCCGCTGGCTCTACCGCGACGCGGCCGGCATCGAGCTGCCGCGCACCGCGTCGGACCAATACGTGGCGATGGACCGCGCCGGCCGCCTGTGGAAGGCGCCGAAAGGACTCTTTTCGTCGAAGATCGACACCGAGAAGCTGCGCCGCCGGTTGAAGCCGGGCGATCTCCTGTTTTGGGAAAACACCTACAAGCCGGTGCGCCGCCCCGACATCACGCACGTGATGCTCTACCTCGGCCAAGACGAGGTGGGCCGCTGGCTAATGGCCGGCTCGCAGCGCTCGCGCGGCGTTTCGGTGTATGAGTTCGACGCCACGAAGACCAAAGGCGGCTACCGCACCTTCTTCGGCCTATTCAAGCACGAGGGCCGCTTCGTCGCCTACGGCCGGCCGCTGGGGAAGTGAAAGGTTTCGCTCCAAAGGCACGGAGATGAATTGGGACCTGGCTGGCTCGGCTCCAGCCGATCCCGTCTTTGCGCCGTGCCTTCGGAGCCAAGCGGAATCGATCTTCGGCTACTGCACCCACGCCGCGGCGAAAGAATTGATGCGCGGGAAACCTGTCATTAGGATCGAGCGCGAACCGCCTCGCCCACGCCTTCCTCCGACGACGACGAGGCGCGGGCCACAGGCCGCCGAAGCCCTGATGAAGTAACAAGCCATCTCTGAAATATACGTCCTCTAGCATCCCGCTTGGCTCCTCGCCGAGGAAATGGCAAAGAGCATCTACGCTTGGCTCCGCCCCGGCAACGGCCTGGGACCCCAGGTCTTCTTTCGTTCCCTGCCGGCGCCGCACAGCGAGCCCGGCTTCCTGCGGCCGGCCCTGCCCGGTGAAAGTCGCAGCCCAGGGCCGCTCCCGCGAAAGAAGACGCAGTTCATCGAGCGCCGCCAAATCGTCATCCCCCTGATCGACGAGAACATGGTGGCGGACCCGACTTGGCGGCACTGGGTCGATGAACTGGCGACCACGGGCGAGCGCGACTTCCTGCCGATCGCCTTGGACTCGACCGCCTACAACATGGGCCCGTTTATCCGCCGCCGAAACTTTCTGCGGCCGGCCGGGCTGTCGTCCCGCCTTCCGCCCGTGCCGTCGGCCGAGGCGAGCGCCAGGATAGAGATCCCGGAAATCGTCGTCCGCTCGCTGCGCAAGCAGATCACCGAGGCGATGCGTCGCCTTCTGCTGTGCTCACCCCCCGAAGGCGGGGCGGATCAAGCCCCGATGAAAGTCCAGATCTTTCTGAGCCACGCCAAGGTGGACGGGGCGGGGCACGCCAAGCGCATCCGCGAATACATTTACGGCCAGACACAGCACGCGGCCTTCTTCGACGAGAACGATATCCCCTTTGGCCGGCCCTTTGCCCCTGTCTTGGACGGAAGCATCGACGCCGCCGCCGCCATGATCGTGGTTCGGAGCGAGCGCTACGCTTCCCGGCCGTGGTGCCGAAAGGAGGTCGCGGACTTCCGCCGACCGACCCCCAGCGTGGATCAGCGGCAGTGGCAACTCAGCCCGCTCCTGGTCGTGGATTGCCTCGAGCGAGGCAAGGCCACCACGGGCATTCCCGACTTCGGCAACTCGCCCATCATCCGCTGGGACGACTCGATCCTGGAACAGGAGGAGCAAATCGTCACCAGCCTGCTCCGGGACGTCCTGATGCATGCCTACCACCACGCCGTGGGATCCGCCATCCTGCAATCCCCGGACACGTCCGCCGCCACCGTGGTGAATTGGATTCCCGACCCGGTGACGTTGCTGCGCATTCCCCGGTCCCGGTTGGGGGCAGGAGGTGGTGATGTTCTACCCCGGCCGCGGCCTTTCCGGCCTCGATCTCGATATCTTGTTCGACCTGTTTCCCAAGCTCCAATTGCGGTGCTTCGAGGAAGCCCTTTCCTAGCTCATGTCCATCGACAAGCCATATCGTTCCAAGGAGTTGCACGGCCGCGTGATCGGCTTCTCGATCGCGTATGAGCGGGAAAACCTGCTCGCGCGCGGCTATGGCGCGGGGCACATGCGCGAGTTTCTCACCCGCCTGGCCCGGCCGCTGATCCGCAGCGGCTCGCACCTCGCCTACGGCGGGCATTGGATGCCCGAAGCGCCAAACCAGCCGAACTTCACCTATGACCTGCTCAACTTGATCAGCGCGGAGCAGGAGGACAATTCCCTTGGTGGGCCCGACTCCAGCCACGTCACCGGCCTGCTGTTCAATCACCAAGCTTGGCCCGGCTACGAGCAGGTCGAGACCTACCTGCGGGCGCAGTGGATCCATTGCTGCCGGATCGTGCGCATCTCGCAGGATGTCGCGGGCATTCCGCCGGGGCTGCAGGCGCTGTCCAAGGACCTCTCCCTCAAGCCCGGCGACGACGATGCGCGACGGGCGCGCGCGCTGTTCAATCGCGCAGTTTGTCTCAGCAAGATGCGCTCGAGCATGCTGGACCTGCTCCCCGTCGAGGTTCCAGACCGGCCCCAGGTGCGCGAGTATGACGTGCCCCCGATTTCCGCTGGGATCCTCCTCGGCGGCAAGACAGCGCTCTACCAAGGGTTCTTTCCCGGCATCTTGGAAGAGGCGCTCAACCTTCTTCGCGCCCGGAAGCCCCTGTTCATCGTCGGTGGCCTGGGCGGGGCGGCGGAAATGCTCGCCCAGATGATCTGCGACCCGCAGGCGCCGCTCCTCGACTTTTCCAGGCTCGCCGCCGCGACGCCGGATTTGAGACTCATGGCGGACTATGGCGACCAGCACGCCCAGCAAATCAGCCACCGCGGCACGAGCCAGTTGGTGAAAGACCTCAACGGCTTCATCCAGGCCGCCCGGCAAGATCCAACCGACGTGCTTCAAACCGGTCTCTCGAAGGACCAGACGATCACTCTGCTCCAAACCCGCGATCTCGCGTTGGTCGTTAAGCTTGTGCGCCAGGGCTTGGCCACCAAAATGCCTCAGAAGATGCTCCTCTCCTAACGGCAGGATACCGGGGACTGGAGGCAAGGGTCACCCTCCGCCCAAGCTGCTCCGGCCTCATCCCCCTTTCGGTTGCACCATCCGATCGCTCATGTCCCATAAGCGCGCGGCGGCCTCGCGGTCGTGGGAAAGCGGCGAGGATTTCACTTCCTTCTCGCGGTTGAAGTAGCGGCCGCTCACGCCTTCCAACGTCGGGTCGGCGGCGAGCTTCACCAGCGGCGCGGCGCCCTGGGCCACCGAAGTCATGAAAGGCTTGGCCAGCATGGCCAAGAGGCCGAGCAGACTGCCGCCGACCCCCCGCCAGATGCCCGTGACCACCACGCCGGGATGCACCGCGTTCGCCGTCACGCCCGTGCCGGCGAGGCGGCGGTCCAGCTCTTGGGTGAAGAGGACGTTCGCCAGCTTTGACAGGCAATAGGCCCGGAAACCGCGGTAGGATTTCTCGCCCTGAAGGTTGTCCCAGTCGATCACGCCCAGCGCGCGGTGCGCCTCGGAAGAAACGTTCACGATCCGCGCGGGCGTGCCCGCCTTGAGCAGCGGGAGTAGTTCCTGCGTGAGGAGGAACGGCGCGAGATGGTTGACCGCGAAGGTCTTCTCGAAGCCATCCGGCGTGAGCTCCCGCCTGGGGAGCACGAGGCCGGCGTTGTTGAGGAGGACGTGGAGCTTGGCGTGCCGCGCGCGCACCTCCGCGGCAAGGCGACGCACCTCGGCGAGCGTGGAAAGGTCGGCGGCGACGAACACCCCTGCGTCCGGCCGGGCGGCGTTCAGTTCCGCCGCAAGCGCCTCGCCCGCCGCGCGGTTGCGGCCGGTGAGGAACAGCGTGGCGCCGCGCGCCGCGAGCATGACGGCCGCCTCCCGGCCCACACCGGAGGTGGCCCCGGTGACGAGGCAAACGCGGTCGGCAAGATCCATGTCCGAGGAAGCGACGAATCGCTCAGCCCGCCAGCGGAAATTCGTCGTGGCGCGCCAGCAGGTCGGCTGGATCCGCGAAGATCGCGATGCAGCCGGCCGCGCGCAGGTCTTCCTCGGCGAAGCCCCCGCAGCGCACGCCCACCGCACGCATCCCGGCCTTCGCGGCGGCGATGGCGTCCCACGGCGTGTCGCCCACCACGATCACCTGCGCCGGGTCCATCTCGCCCAGGCGGCCCAGCGCGGCCTGGAAGATGTCGGGGTGTGGCTTGGATTTCTTAGCGTCGTTCGCGGACGTCTCGGCGCGCACGAGGTCCCCGATCTGCGCGATCTCCTCGTAGATCTTCAGCTCGGCCTCCTTCGCGGAGGAGGCCAGCGCCACGTTCCGGCCGTCGGCGAGCACGCGCTGGAACAGCTCGCGCGTCTTCGGGAAGGCGCGCACCTCCGGAAGATAGCGCGACTTGAAATGCTCGCCGCGCCATTCCTCCAGCGCCTTGCCAAACTCGTCGATTTCTCCGGGCGAGAGGAACACCGGCAGAAGCTGGTCGCCGCCTTTGCCAATCTGCGCGCGCACGTCTGTGAAGCCCACTTCCTTCCCGAACTCCGCGAAGGCCTCCTGCCACGCGCGGGCATGAAGGTCCACGGAATCGACGAGGGTCCCGTCCACGTCGAAGATCACGGCTTGAATGTTCACTCCCCGGCATCGCGCCCGGCCCGGCCGGCGGGGGGACGCAAATTCGCGTGGCAACCCTCGGGGCGCGCCCCTATCCTCGACTCCCCCTTTTCCCCCTCCCGCCATGTCCGCCACGACCAAAAAAGAATACTCGATCGAAACGCTCAACGACTTCATTGGCCTGGAGCTGGGCACGTCCGAGTGGTTCACCATCGACCAGGAGCGCATCAACCAGTTTGCCGAGGTCACCGGCGACAACCAGTGGATCCATGTGGACGTGGAGCGCTCGAAAAAGGAGTCACCCTTCAAGACCACCATCGCGCACGGCTTCCTCTCGCTGGCGATGATCCCGATGCTGCAGTTCAAGCTCGGCCTGCTGCCCAAGGGCGTGCTCCAGGCCACCAACTACGGCCTCAACAAGGTGCGCTTCGTCCAGCCGGTGCCGGTCGGCTCACGCCTGCGCCTGCGCGTCGTGCTGCTGTTTGCCGACGACAAGGGCTTCGGCCGCATCCTCCTCACGACCAAGAACACGATGGAGATCGAGGGCGAGGAGCGCCCCGCCTTCGTGGCCGAGTCGCTGGCGATGCTCTACACGAAGAACGCCTGACCTTTTCCTTCCCCCAAACGCGCCCATGAGCACGAAAGCGACTGCCCCCAAGAAGCTCGCCGCCAAGCGGAGCGCCGCCCCGCCCGCCAAGCCGCGGGCCGTCGCGGCAAAAACCAAGCCGCAGGCTGCCGCGGCGAAGGCCAAGCCCCGCGCTGTTGCGGCGAAAAGGCCGGCGGCCATCGCGCCGCCCAAGCCGGCCGCCGCCGCGAAGCGCCGCGCTTCCCGGACCGCAACCGCGCGCAAGCCCGCGCCGTCCCTGCCGGAGAGCATGGACCCACCTTTCCCCGAGGAGAAACCGTCTCCCGCAGCTTCGTCTTCCACCCCGCCGGCCGCGCCCGCTGCGGCCAAGGCCCCGGACAAGCGCGAGGTCGCCGAGGTCGGCGAGCAAGCCGCGCAGCGCATCCTCGGCCCGAACCCCATCGTGCCCATCCGCGGCAAGGACTTGTTCCAAGTCGCCGGCGAGGTCGTGAAGTCCGCGCTCAAGAACCCCCGCGCGCTCGCCGAGCACTACGGCCGCTTCCTCATGGAGGTGGGCACCGTGCTCACCGGCAAGTCGAAGATCCGCCCCGAGCGCACGGACCGCCGCTGGTGGGACCCGCAGTGGGCCTCCAACCCCGTCTATGGCGCGCTCCTGCAGATCTACCTCGCCGGCTGCAAGCAGGTGAACGCCTGGATCGACGACGTGCAGCCCATCGAGGACGACAACGCGCGCGCCAAGTTCCTCGCCGCGCTCATCAACGACGCCCTCTCGCCGACCAACACGCTCATCAACCCGATGGCGATCCGCCGCTTCATCGAGACCGGCGGCGCGTCCGCCGTGCGCGGCGTGTCGAACCTCATCAACGACGTGATCTACAACGAGGGCTGGCCCTCGCAGGTCAACAAGGCCGCCTTCACCGTCGGCAAGAACCTCGCCACCCTGCCCGGCAAGGTCGTCTTCCAGAATGAGATGATCGAGCTGATCCAATACACGCCGCAGACGGAAAGCGTGTATTCCCGGCCGCTGCTCGTCGTGCCGCCGCAGATCAACAAGTTCTACGTCTTCGACCTCTCCACCGAGAAGAGCGTGGCCCAGTTCCTCGTGGACATGGGCATCTCCACCTTCGTCATCTCGTGGCGCAACCCCACCGCCGAGCACCGCGACTGGGGCTTCGACGACTACCTCGTCGCCGTCGAGGACGCCATCGACGCCGTGGCCGAGATCACCGGCTCGCCCGACTGCAACATCGCCGGCGCCTGCTCCGGCGGCGTCACCATCGCCATGCTGCTGTCGTATTTCGCCGCCGCGAAGAAGAAGAAGGTCCATTCCGTCACGCTGCTGGTCAGCGTCTTCGACGCGACGACCAAGAACGTGCTCGGCCTCTTCGCCACCGAGGCCAGCCTGGAGGCCGCGCGCCGCCGCTCGCACACCCGCGGCGTGCTGGAGGGCAAGGACATGGCCAAGGTCTTCTCCCTGATGCGGCCCAACGACCTCATCTGGAACTACTGGGTCAACAACTACCTCCTCGGCAACGACCCGCCCACCTTCGACATCCTCTACTGGAACAACGACACCACGCGCCTGCCCGCCAAGCTCCACGGCGAGATGCTGACGATGTATAAGCACAACCCGCTCGTCACCGGCAAGGAACTGGTCGTGCGCGGCATGCCCGTGGACCTCAAGGCGGTGAAGTGCGACGTGTTTTCCGTGGGCGGCGTGACCGACCACATCACGCCGTGGGACGGCTGCTACAAGTCGGTGCAGCTCTTCGGCGGGAAGGTCGAGTTCGTGCTGTCGAACTCCGGCCACATCCAGAGCATCCTGAACCCGCCCGGCAACGCGAAGGGCACCTACTACACGAACCCCGACGCGAGCCCGGCCGACCCCGAGGAGTGGAAGAAAAGCGCCACGAAGCGCGAGGACACCTGGTGGTATTATTGGATGCACTGGCTGCGCCAGCGCTCCGGCAAGCCCGTGGCCGCGCCGAAGACGCTCGGCAGCAAGAAGCACCCAGCGACCGTAGCATCGCCCGGCACTTATGTGTTTGAGCCGTGACCGTGGGGAAAGCCACAGATTAACGCAGATTAAAGGCGATTATGGACGACCAGAACGGCGACCGTCAGACCAAGGCGGTCACCGATGGTCGTGGTGTGATTCGCGTCGGGCTGGGCGATGGCGTCCAGGTCGCCACCGGGCTGGAGCAGGCGGCGCGGCAAACGAGCACGGGCGCGGGGCAAAGTGACCCGCAGACCTACGCGATCATCGGTGCCGCGATGGAGGTGCATCGGGAATTGGGGCCGGGCTTTTTGGAGTCGGTGTATGGCGACGCGCTGGCGCTGGAATTGCAAGCGCGATCCATTCCGTTCGCGCGGGAGGTTCCGTGCCCGGTGCACTACAAGAAGCAGCGCCTGGACGCTCGATTCGCCGCCGACTTCCTTTGCCACGGCCGCATCATCTTGGAGTTGAAGGCCACGCGCGGTCTCGGCGATGCCGACACCGCCCAGGCCCTCAATTACCTCAAGGCCACCGGTCTGCGCCGCGCGCTCCTCCCCAACTTCGGCGGCGCGTCCCTCCAGCACCGCCGCGTTGTCCTCGGCGAGTTCACGTCCATCGCACCACCCGACTTCTCGGCCTGATTTCATCTCCATTTCGGCCTCCCGCCTTGCCCAGCGCACCTGCTTCCAACCCGGTCGCCCCTAATCTCCTTTAATCTGCGTTAATCTGTGGCTTTCCCCCCGGTCGAAACCGTTCAGTTGGTCTTAGCCGACGGCATGAAGCTCAGCGTCGCCGTTCGCCAAGGCACGGCAGGGCGGACGCCGCTCGTGCTGTTCAACGGCATCGGCGCGCGGCAGGAGATGCTCGCGCCGTTGCTTGACGCGCTCGGGCCGGGCCTGCCCTCGCTGCGTTTCGACCCGCCGGGCATCGGCGGCTCGCCCACGCCCTCATGGCCCTACCGCTTTGCCGGCCTCGCGCGCTCGATCAACGAATTGTGCGACCGCCAGGGCTGGGGCGAGGTGGACGTGTTCGGCATCTCGTGGGGCGGCGCGATGGCACAGCAGTTCGCGCGGCAGCACGGCAAGCGCACGCGGCGGCTGGTCCTCGCGGCGACCTCAGCCGGGTTGGTCTCGTTCCCCGGAAAAATCTCCGCGTTGCTCGAGATGGCCGGCCCGTTGCGCCATCTGCGGCCAGGACGCCAGAAGGGCGGCTCGGCCGGCGTGATCTACGGCGGCGAGTTCCGCCGGAACCTGGGGCTGGCGCGGAAGGTCGCGCCGTATTTCGCGGACGCGGGATCATCCGGCTACTATTTCCAGGTGCTCGCCGGGGCTGGTTGGACGAGCGCGCATTGGCTCTCATGCCTCCGGCAGCCCACGCTCGTGCTGGCCGGCGAGGACGACCCGCTGGTCCCGCTGTCCAACGCGAAACTGCTCGCCCGCCTCATCCCGAACGCCCGTCTCGTCACGTATCCCTGCGGCCACCTTTTCATCGTGAGCCACCTCGACCAAGTCGCCGCTGAAGTGCGAAAGTTTTTGGCTTGATCGTGAAAGAGCACGCGAGCCGGAAATGATTTTAGCAGGAGGGCAGAAAGGCAGGAGGACAGGAAAAGAGCGGGGGTAGCTGAAACGCGGCCAACGCGTGGTGGGGCAAGCGAACTGCCTCTCCGCTAGAACGCGCCGCCATCGAGGCTACCATTTCCTTTCTATTTCTCCTGTCCTCCTGTCTTCCTGCCCTCCTGGTAAAACCATTGTGCTCTCGCTTGCTCACCGCCACACGAGCAGGCTCAGCGTGTGGATGAGCACGCCGACCAGGCCGCCGACCACCGTGCCGTTCAGGCGGATGAATTGGAGATCGCGGCCGACTTCCAGCTCCAGTTTCTCGATGAGGTCGTCGGGGTTCCACGAGGCCACCGTTTCCTCGATCAGGCGGCCGATGTCGGCGGCGTTCTTTTCCACGAAGTCCAGCGCGCCGGCGCGCAGGCTGTCGTTGAGTTTGGCGCGCAGGGGCTGGTCCTCGTGAATCGCGCCGGCCACGCTTTTGACGAGGCCCACGAGGTGGCGGCGCAACGCGGAGTCCGGCCGGGCGAGGTCGGCGTTCACCGCTCCCTTGAGCTGGCCCCACACGCCGGCGGCGTAATCGTGCAGCGCGGTGTTGGCGAGCATCTCCTCCTTGATCGCCTCGCCGCGCGCGAGGTATTCGGGTGACTCGCGCAAGTCGGCCACGAACTTTCGCAGCCGTTCGCCGAAGCGCGCGCGCAGCTCGTGCTCGGGATTCTCGCCCACCTCGCGCAGCACGCGCTGCACGTTTGTCACGACCTTGCCCGACACGTAGTTCGCGAGCTTGCGCCGCACGCCGACCAGCGACACGGGACCGATCTTTTCCGGCATCGGCAATTCCTTCTCGATGCCGCCGGCTATCACCTCGCGGTTCTCGGTGACGAGTGAGTCGGCGAAATGGAGCACCTGCGAGAGGACGGCCTCGTGCTTCTCGCCCGAAGTGAGGATTTCCAGCGTGCGACCGAGCATGGGGGCCACGGGGATCTCGCGCGCTTTCTCGATGAGGCGCGAATACACCACGCGCGCCACGTCGCGGTCGTCGAGCGCGTCGAGCAGGCGCGGCACGAAGCCGAGCACCTTGTCCGCGAGGGCGTCGGCGTGCGCGAGGAGCCACGCGGTGGCCGCGCCGGTGAGGTCCAGCTTCTCCAGGCGACGGGAGATAATCTCGCGCGTGAGGAAGTTCTCGACGATGAAGTTACCCAGCCCCTGGCCGACCTCCGACTGCCGTCGGCGCACGATGGCCGTGTGCGGAATGGGGATCCCAAGCGGGTGCCGGAAGAGTGCCACCACCGCGAACCAGTCAGCCATGGCGCCCACCATCGCCGCCTCGGCGAAGGCCCGCACGAAGCCGATCCAACTCGCATGGTGCTCCAAGGAGCGGGCGACCGCGTAGAGCACCACCATCGCCCCGAGCAGGCCGGTGGCTACGTGGCGCAGTTGCCGCAGGCGGGCGCGCTTGGTTTCCTTGTCCTCGAACGTGGGCGGCATGACGGGCGCGGAAGATAGCGCGCTTTGCCGCCGACGTGCCGCGCTCGTGCGACACGTTGTAGAGGCGGCTCTGTCCGCGAATGCGGACGTGCCGCCTGTAAAATCTTCCTGGGTGGCTGCTACCCATCGAACAGACTGCGGCCACCCAAGAAGAAGATTGAGGCGGCACGTCCGCGTTCGCGGACAGCGCCGCCTCTGCAAACGCGCTACGCCGCGTCTTCCTTCTTCTCGGCCTTGTCGAGCTTCACCCGATCATCGAGCAGGAAGTGATTCATCTCCGATGCCGCCTGCGGCATGCGCGTGAACATGAACAGATGCCCGCAGTCCAGCGTCACCAGGCGCGAGTGGGGGATGAGCTTGGCCATCACCTTCGCGTTGATCAGCGGGATGATCGGGTCGTCCGTGCCGGCCATGATGAGCGTCGGCTGGCGCAGGCGGCAAAGCCAATGCGCCGAGGTCCAGCCCATGCCGGCGAAGATCTGGCCGAAGTAGCCGATGGGATTCACCGCGCGGATCAGCCGCGTGAAATGCTCCGCCAAGTGCGGGTATTTCCGAAAGTCGCCGCCGTAGATCGTGCCGGCGATCTGGTGCATGTAGGACGGCCGCAGGTAGCGCAGCGGCGAGGCCATTTTGATGAGCACCTTCGGCGAGGCCGGCACCATGAACGCCCCCATCGAGGTGGCCGCCAGCACGAGCCGCCGGCATTGCTTCGAATACTGCCGCGTGAACTGCTGCGCCATCGCGCCGCCCCACGAGATGCCGAACACGTCCACGCGCCCGTAGCCGAGCTGATCGCACAGGTGGCGCACGAGCCGCGCGAGCCCCGCGAAGCGATACGGCCAGCGCGGCAGCGGCGAGCCGCCCGTGCCGGGCACGTCGAAGCGCAGCGTGGGGATGCGTGGGTCGAGCGCCTCCAGGAACGGCTCGAACACCTCCAGGTTCGCGCCGATGCCGTTGAACATCACCAGCGGCGGCTGGCCGGGAGCGCCCTTCGTTTCCGCGATGCGCAGCACCTGCCCGTCCACCTCCACCGTCCGCATCTCGGATCGTGTCGGGACGGTTTCGGGTCCCAGCGGCGGATCTTCGAGAATCGACGGCATGGCGAAGGCAGTGGGCACGAGAGCGCGGTGGGAAACGCGAATAAGAAAACGGCGCGGCCGACGATGGTCGGATCACGCGGCGGGGGGAACGCCGCGCGGAGGCTAAATGGACGAACTGCGCGCCGCCAACGAAATCGCCCGCCATTCACCCGCCGCGCGCCCCCTTGGTTGCGTCTGGAC
>CALMOL010000224.1:14607-18461 GCA_937871685.1 uncultured Verrucomicrobiota bacterium | reverse complement strand
AGCTTCGCCACGGCCGGCGCCGGCCAGGCGAACATCGACGGCCGCTGGCAGTTGCAGACCGGTCTCCGGATCTCGTTCTGAGTTCCGCGCGGCTCGTCCGTGATCTTCGCAAGCCGCCGTTTCTGCAACTCGCGGGAACGGCGGTTTTGTTTTGGCGGAAGGAAGTTCGCTTCATTGGCGTTTCGCGCTGCGAAACGCCCCCGGGAGAGCATCCTTCGCGTGAGAGGTCTCAAGGTTCTCGTGAGAACCTTGGAACTGGTCGTGAGGACTTCCAGGCTCCTCACGAGAAGCTTTTTACACCCAGTTTCAGGGAAGCTGAGCGGAGGCGGCGCTAGAGCGTTTTCGATTCAGGTGGTCGCATCCGCTCGAAGCCGCTTGCGAGAGGTCGGCCGCAGGCTTTGAAGGGCGGCGACCTGACGCCGCTTTGGCCCTGGAGCTGCGGCCTCGCCTCCGAAAGCGGCGACGGGTCGCCGCGCTCCAAAACGTCGCTGAGCTTCCGCCAGCCGCCGCCCGCGAGGCGCGACCAGTCGAATCGAAAACGTTCTAGGAAAGCCCGCCACAGGCGTGCGCCAAGCACTTGGCCGCGCCATGGCCCTGCGTCCCGGGGAAAGGCAGAGCCCAACGTGAGCTTGGCGACCGGAGGCGCTTGGCCACGGGCGGCCGGCCGGCAAGACCGGCCGCAAAGCCAAGGCAAAGCGCTCCCGAACGGGGATCGCCAGGTCCGGCGCTGGGCCAACTGGGGCCGGCGCCGAGGGCCCGATGCCTCGGCGCCGGGCTCACCCGGCCTCGACGCCGAGGCAAGACGGGCCGGCGCCGGAGCCTCCCATGCCGGCGCCGAGGGCCAGGGGTGTCGGTCCGAGGGGGCCTGGCCTTGGCGCCGAGCCTGCCACCCCTCGGCGTCGGGCCCGGACAGGTCGGCGCCGGGGCAGTTTGGTCCGGCATCGAGGCAGTTTGCTCCGGCGTCGAGCATGGGTGGGTCGGCGCCGGACATGGAGGGGCCGGCGCCGAGGGGGGTGCCCTCGGTGCCGGGGCTGGGCTGCCTGCCTCGCACTGGCCTCCGGGCTCTTGAGCGGCGCCCCGGCAAGGCACTCAGCCTCCTGCCGACGCTTCGCTGGGGATGTCGGCGCGAGCGTTTATCCGAGACCGCCTCGCTCAACGCTTCTGAAACCGGGTGCAGGTGTTTATGAGCAGTTCAAAAGTTATCACGAGAACCTTGGACGATGCTCACGAGGAGTTGCGAGGTGGTCGCGAGAAGGTGCGGAGGTAGTCTTCCAAGAAGGGGAAGCGTGTTGGGCCAGCATCGCTCCTGATGGAAGTGAGGCCTAGAAGTCAGCGGTTCGCAAAGTGGCTTGCGCTATTCCTTGGGCCGTTCGTCCATCGGACAGGAAGTTGCCGCGAGGCCAGTCGCGGAACACTTGCTATCCGCAACCGGGGTTGGGGCGGTGTCCTCCGCTTGGTGGAAGCCACGCCGTCGAAACCAACGCCTGGGCCGCCTGGAGGATCAGGCTAGGGACAACCGATTGTCTTACGATCGGACCGTTCAGTTCAGCATCGCCTCGGCCGGCGGCTCGGTCGGGGTGACGCAATCAGCCTTGATGAGAATGGTGCGCTTGCCGTCGGCGCCGGCGGGAAACTCCACCCGGCCGACCACTTTCAGCCACGTCATGTCGGCAGTGCCCTTTACGGAGCCGGGCGCGTCCACGGCGGCGGCGACCGGACGGGCGTCGGCGGCGCAGCAGAACATGAACATCCGGACAAGCTGGAAACGCAGCTCGCTGCCCGAGCGGTCCGGCAGGAACTGGCCCGCCACCTCGAAGGTGCGGCCCTCGAAGTCGGGCCGCATCGAGGGATCGTCCACGGCGAAGAGCAGGTCCACCACCGTGGCGATCGGCGTCCCATCGGCCGATTTCGGCAGGTTTTCGATGGCCGAAACCGGTCCCTGGTTAGGCCCAGCCGCGGCGACGGATCCGGCGGGCGGCGCAGAGCCGTCCGCCGTGGGGAGCGCCGGCTCGATGCGCGGCGGGGTCATCGCGGTGCCGGCGCCTGGGGCAGGGGCGGCGTTGGCGGAAACGGGCGGATGCGGCGGCGGCGCGCCGGGAACGGGCGCGGCGGCTTGCTGCTGTTGGGCGCGGCGGGCCGGCGTGTCGAGCGCACCCGCCTTCGGGTCGAAGGAGAGTGCCTCGCGCGGGATCAGCGCGCCGCTGGAAACGAAGCCGCGGTTCCGCACCGTGGCGGACGAGAAGGAATCCTGCTGGATCGTGGCCGCCGTGGCCACCGGCGCGAGGAGCACGAGCAACGCGAGCCACTGGCCGGGCTTCAGGCCCTCGCTCCCGCCCGCCGCGGCGGCGGCACCGAGCGTGGCGGGCTCGCATTCATCCTCTGGCGTCACCACCGCGCCGCGCGCCGCGAGCCACAATCCCAGCGCCACCAGGGGCAGCAGGATCGCCGTCGCCAGCGCCAGCCAGCGCAGCGAGCCAATCAGGTAGTGATTGAGCCGGCCGGAGAAGTAAAAGTAGAAGAGCAGCGCCGACCACGCGCAAAGCGTGAAGGACGGCAGGAAGCGGGCAAGCGCGCGTTGCATGGGGATGGGCAGGCGGAGGTTGAGGAGTTGAAAGCTGAGGGTTGAGAGAGCCGAGCGCCAGAGGCTTTCGCGTGCACCGGAAAGACGAGGGATGTTCCCATCGGAAAGGCCGGAAGCTGTTCGATCTGCGCGCCGGACGGCCTCTCTCAACCCTCAACTTTCAACTCTCAGCCTCCGTTCATCCCATCCCGCTCAGCCGCACGCACACCAACCCGATCAGCAGCACGAGCCCCAGCGCGAGCATGGCGATGAAGCGCGGGCGGAACACCAGGCGGTAGAGGAAGATCAGCTTCACGTCGAGCATCGGTCCCAGCGTCAGGAAGGCGAGAAGCGCCGCGAAGGGAAAGCCGTCGTTCGAGCCCGCGGTGGTGGCCGTAAAGGTCGCCGCCACGAAGGCGTCGGAGGTCGAGCAAAGCGCCAGGGAGAAGGCCAGGCCCATCATCGTGAAGACGCTCAGCCACGGGTTGAGCGCGAGCGGCATCACGGCCTCGCGCGGAACCGAGGTGTTGAACACGCTGGTGAGCGCCGCGCCGATCACGAGATAGACGGCCACATCAAGGAAGTCGGCCGCCGCCCGCGCGATGGCCAGGCGCACGCGGCCGGCGAAGGTGGGCCGCAGGTCACGCTCCAGTTCAGCCAGCGCCTGGGCGCGTTCCGGGTTTTCGGAAACGGTCTCGGCGGTCACCACCTCGGCCGCCGGGGCGATGCCGGGCGCGCGGCCGAGCGCCGAGGAAAGGGCGCGCCGCTTTGGTCTCGCCTCGGCGAGGACCTCGGGAGCGAGGTAATCCTGTGGCCGCAGGCGCGAGACGACCAAGCCCACCAGCACGGCCACCGCGAACGACAGCGCGACGCGAAAGAGCACCATCTGCTCGGGATTTCGGCCCTTGAAGGCCGCCCAGGTCGAGATGATCACCACCGGCGAGATCACCGGCGCCGAGAGCATGTAGGTCACCGCGCAGGAGGCCGGCAGGCCCTTGCGAATCAGGCGGCGAATCACCGGCACGATGCCGCACTCGCACATCGGGAAGACCAGCCCGAGCAGCCCCGAGAGCAGCGTGGCCGCGAACACCGAGCGCGGCAGAAGCCGCGTCATCCACCGCGCCGGCACGAACGCCTCGATCAATCCTGATGCCAGCGCCCCGAGCAGCAGAAAGGGAACGCCCTCGAAAAGCAGCGAGAGGAACGAGAACGCGAAGTCCTGTGGATGAAAGGAGAAGCGTTCCATTCAGGCGGGGCGAAAATCCGGCGGGCGCGAAACTTGGAGTGCGGCGGC
>CALMOL010000224.1:0-14507 GCA_937871685.1 uncultured Verrucomicrobiota bacterium | reverse complement strand
GCGGCGGCTTGCACGGCGGAGGAGGGGCCGGTCATCTTCACAAACACGTCGCCGCCCGCGTCTTCCACGATGATGCCAAGCAGCGCGTAGCCCGTCAGCGGCGTGGTCGGCCCGCCCGGCATCCCCGAGGCGAAGGTGCCCGAGGCGCGCACGCGGGTGAGCTTGCGGCCCTTGACCTCGGCCTTCTCGATCACCGGCTTGGCGTCCGGCTTGTCCGGGGCGAACTGGCCGACCCAGCGCGCGATGTTTGCGTCCACGCCGCCGCCCACGCCGGGCCCGAAGTGGAAGAAAGTCACCTCGGCCTTCTTCGACGCGTCGGCCGGGTCCGCGGCGAGCAGGTTTGCCTTGCGCATCCCGGCGGGGTCCACCGGCACCCAGGTGAAGACTGCGGGACGTTTGAACGACAGCCCACCCACCGTGAACGAGACGGGATCGGCCGCGCGCAGCGGCAGGGCGGCAAGGAACGCGAGGGCGAAGGCAAGGGCGGCGATCTTCTTCATGGCGGGAGTCGCCGACGAAACGGGGAAAGCCCACCGGCGCAAGGCGGGAGCGGGTCTTGGGTGACCGTTGACGCGTCCGGGCTTCGCCCTTCCCACCGGCTGCGCTACCGTCGGCCGATGTCCGCGCTGTCGCCCGCCAAGCCTGAATTGCTCGCCCCGGCGGGGGACTGGGAGTGCGCGCGCGCCGCGGCTGCCAATGGTGCCGACGCGATCTACTTCGGCTTGGAGCGCTTCAACGCCCGGCTGCGCGCGCAGAATTTCACGGAGACCGACCTGCCGGCGCTGATGGAGTTCCTCCACGCCCGCGGGATGCGCGGCTACGTCACGCTCAACACGCTTGTCTTCCCCGCCGAGCTGCCGGCTGCGGGGGAGATGCTCGCGCTGCTCCAGCGCTGCCGCGTGGATGCCGCCATCATCCAAGACCTCGGCGTGGCGCGGCTTGCCCGCGAGGTCGCGCCGGACGTGGAGATTCACGCGTCCACGCAGATGTCGCTCACCTCGCCCGAGGGGCTGCGCTTCGCGCGGAAGCTCGGCGTCACGCGGGCGGTGCTGGCGCGAGAGTTGTCGCTGCGCGAATTGGCGAAGTTCCGGTCCGCGGCGGATGCGGAGGAATTGCCCGAGACCGAGGTGTTCGTCCACGGCGCCCTCTGCGTGGCGTATTCCGGCCAATGCCTCACGAGCGAGGCGCTCGGCCAGCGCTCGGCCAATCGCGGCGAGTGCGCCCAGGCCTGCCGCCTGCCCTACGAAATGCTCGTGGACGGCGTGCTCCGGCCGCTCGGCGACCGGCGCTACCTCCTTTCGCCGCAGGACTTGGCCGCCGTGCGCGAGATTCCCGAGCTGACGCGCCTCGGCGTGAGCTGCTTCAAGATTGAAGGGCGACTCAAGGCGCCCGAATACGTCGCCGCGGTGTGCCAGGCGTATCGCCGCGCCATTGATGAGGCCTGGAGGGCATGGGAGGCCGACGGATTCACGCCCGCGCCGCGGCCGCCGCACGAGCCGACGGCGGCCGAGACGATGGCGCTGGAGATGACCTTCTCGCGCGGGCTGTTCCCCGGCTGGATGCACGGTGTGAACCACCAGGAGCTCGTGCACGGTCGCTTCGGGAAGAAGCGCGGGCCGCTCGCGGGCGTGGTCGTGCGTTCCGGCTCCGACCACGTCGAATTGCGCGACGCCCCGCTGGTCCCGCTGCTGCCCGGCGACGGCGTCGTCTTCGAAGTCTCGGGCGGCGACACGGACAAAGAGCAAGGCGGACGTCTCTACGAACTGCGCGCTGATGGTCGCCGATTGTTCTTCGAGCGCGGGAAGATCGACTTCGGCGCGATCCCGCCCGGCGCCCGCGTGTGGAAGACCAGCGATCCGCGCCTCGACGCCCGCCTGCGCGCCTCCTTCGCCAAAGATCCGCCGCCGCGGCGGCGCTCTGTGGCGGTGCGCGCTACGGGCTGCGCCAGCGCTCCGCTGCGGCTCGAATGCGAGGGAATCGTCGCCGAGTCCGAGCTGCCGCTGGCCGCCGCCGTGAGCCGCCCGCTCACGGCGGAAACCTTGCGCGCCCAGCTCGACCGCCTCGGCGGCACCGCCTACGCGCTCGGGTCGCTCGATTTCGCGCTGGAGGGCGAGCTGATCCTTCCGCCCAGCGAGATCAATCGCCTGCGCCGCGCGCTCGTCGCCGCGCTGGATGGCCGCGCGCGCCCCGCCGCGGTGGTGGCAGCGCCGCATCCGCGGGCTGCTTTGGAAGGTTTGTTGCCATCCCATGGGACATATACGACCCATGGGACGGCCTCCGATCCTCAGCTAGCCGTCCTCTGCCGAACGCTCTCGCAATTGGAGGCCGCGCTGGCCGCCGGCGTGCAAATTCTCTACGCCGACTTCGAGGATATCCGCCGCGGCAAGGACGCCGTCGCCCTCGTGCGCGCGTTTTCGCCTCCCGAGCGCGGCCCCCTGCCATCCTCCATCTTCCATCCTCTTGGCTCTCCGCCCCGCCTTCTCCTCGCCACCCCCCGCATCCAAAAGGCCGGCGAGCAGGGCTTCTTCAAGGTCATCGAGAACGCCTGCCCTGACGGCGTGCTCGTGCGCAACGTCGGTGCCCTCGACTACTTCGCCGGTTCTGGCCTGGAACTGGTTGGTGACTTCTCGCTGAACGTCGCGAACGCTCTCGCGGCCTCGCTCCTGCGCGACGCCGGCCTCACGCGCCTTTGCGTTTCCTATGACCTGAATGCCGAGCAGGTGCTCGACCTCCTGCGCTCCGCGCCGCCGGAGTGGTTCGAACTCACGCTGCACCAGCACCTCCCGATGTTTCACATGGAGCACTGCGTGTTCGCGGCGTTCCTGTCGAAGGGGAAGGACCACACCGACTGCGGCCGCCCGTGCGACCACCATCGCGTGGCCCTGCGCGACCGCGTGGGGATGGCGCACCCGGTGCTCGCCGACGTGGGCTGCCGCAACACGGTTTATCACGGCCGCGCGCAGAGCGGCGCGCGCTTCGCGGGCGAGTTTCGCGCGGCCGGCGCGCGCCACTTTCGCGTGGAACTCCTCAACGAGGACGCCGCACAAACCGCGCAGGTGATCGCCGGCTACCGCGACCTCCTGGCCGGCCGCGCCGACGGCCCCGCGCTGGCCCGCCGCCTGCGCGCCGCCGACCAGCTCGGCGTGACGAGCGGCACGCTCACGGTGCTGGGGTGAGAGCGTTGCGACGCGGCAGCCACGGAACTAGGCTGCGACATGAGCGCACTCGTCGCCCGCCGATCCGGCGTCTCGCCGGAGGAATATTTCCGCCTCGACGCCGGCGCGCCCGTCCGCAGCGAATGGCTGCGCGGCGAGATGTATGCGACGGCCGGCGGGACCATCGACCATTCGCTGATCTGCGCGAATTGCGTGGGCGCGCTTCACAACGTGCTAAGAGGTCGTCCCTGCCGAGTTTTCGAGGGCAACCTTCGCGTAAAGTCCGGCGGCCCGACGCTCTATTCCTACCCTGATGCAACCGTGATTTGCGGCCAGCCGATGATCGCGCCAGAGGATCGCAACACGGTGACAAATCCAACCGTGGTCGTCGAGGTGCTTTCCCCCAGCACGGCCGCCTACGACCTCGGCACGAAGTTCGATTGCTACCGCGAACTCGTATCGCTCCGAAACTATCTCGCCGTTTCCTCAAGGGAATACCGCGTGCAATCCTTCTTCCGGCGCGACGATGGAATTTGGGAAGTGGGCTTTGCCGCCGGCCGCGCAGCCTCAATCCACCTCCCGTCAATCAATGCGCAGCTGCCTCTCGCGGAAATCTACGAGGGCGTGGAATTCCCGCTGCCCGACCTGCCGCCGGCCGCGCGTGACGAGGACCTGCGCAATGTGGTCTGATCATTTCGGCCCGCGATGACCGTTCACGCCGAAGATTTCACCATCCGCACCCGCGGCGCGGGCACCTATGAGGTCACCCGCCAGTTGCGCGAGATCGCCGCACGGGCCGGGGTGCGAGAGGGACTGCTCCACGTTTTCGTGCGGCACACGAGCGCGAGCCTGGTCATCTACGAGAACGCCGCGCCCGAGGCGCGCGACGACCTCCACGAGTTTTTCGGTCGGCTCGTGCCGGAGAACGAGGATTACTACACGCATAACGACGAGGGGCCGGACGACCTGCCCTCGCACCTGCGCATGGCCCTCACGCGCACTTCCGAGACGATCCCCGTGCGCGCCGGCTCGCTAGCCCTGGGCACTTGGCAGGGCGTCTTCCTCTTCGAGCACCGTCGCGCCCCGCATTCACGTGAGCTGGCGGTCACCGTGATGGGGATGAAGTGATTGCCACGGGAGCACGGGGGACATGGGGGGGATTTTGTCGCGTGGCTGGTCGCGGCCAGACGCCAGGCTTCATCCCTCGGTTTCTCCGTGTCCTCCGCGTCTCCGTGGCTGAATCCAGGCGCGCCGTGGGCTAGGTTCCCGCATGGCCGCCGCCACCGAGACGACGCCCGCGATCCTGCTCCGCCGCACCCTGCTGCGCGACACCTCGCTCATCGTCACTTGGCTGACGCCCGGCGGCCTGCTCAAGACCGTGGCCCGCGGGGCGCGCGCGCCGAAGTCATCGTTCGCTGGCCGGCTCGACTTGTTTTACGAGGCGGAGATTTCCTGGGCGCGCTCGCGTCGATCCGAGCTGCAGCAACTGCGCGAGGTGATGGTGAAAAACCCGCACGACGGACTGCGCCGATCATATGCGCGGGTCGAGGTCGCGGCGCACTTTGTGGAGTTGCTCGAGCTGACGGGCGTGCCCGACCATCCCGCCGGCGAGCAGTGGGAGCTGATGCGTCGCGCGCTTGGATGGCTCGACGAGAACGAGCCGACGAAGAAAGGCGCGCTCCATTTCGAGCGCGAACTGGCGCGCTCGCTGGGCGTGCTCGACGAGCGCCAGCCCGATCCGGCCACGGCGATCTTCCGCCTTGCCGGACGACTGCCCGAAGGCCGCGCGGCGCTGCTGCGCCGACTGAATTGAGCGTATCGTCAGTGCGCCGCGAACTTCAGGCCGGTGAGCCGCTCGTAGGCCTCAACGTAGCGGGCGCGGGTGCCATCGATCACGTCGGCGGGCAACGGCGGCGCGGGCGGAGTCTTGTCCCAGTCCTGCGTCTCCAGCCAGTCGCGCACGAACTGCTTGTCGAAGCTCGGCGGGCTGCTGCCCACCTGATGCTGATCCATCGGCCAGAATCGCGACGAGTCGGGCGTGAGCACCTCGTCGATCAGGATCAGCTTGCCGTCCGCGCGCCGGCCGAATTCAAACTTTGTGTCCGCGATCAGGATACCACGCTCGGCCGCGAGATCGGCGGCGCGCCCATAAACGGCCAGCGTGGCATCGCGCATCAAGCTGATCTCCGGGCGGCCGATGGTCTCTGCGGCCAACTCGAAGGAGATGTTCTCGTCGTGCCCTTGCTCCGCCTTGCGCGCCGGGGTGAAGATCGGCTCCCGGAGCTTCTGGGCCAAGCGCAGGCCCGCCGGCAGCTCCACGCCGGAAACGAAGCCGGTCTCCTGGTAGTCCTTCCATCCCCCGCCCGCCAGCCAGCCCCGCGCCACGCACTCGACCGGGAGGGGCTCGGTGCGCTCCACGATCATCGCGCGGCCGGCGAGCTCCTTCGCAAACGGCTCCAGCGCCGGGAAGCGCGTGACCACGTCCACCGTGACGAAGTGGTTCTCCACGCCCTCCGTCCGCAGCCGCTCGAACCACCAGGCCGACAATCGGGTAAGCACGCGGCCCTTGTCCGGGATCGGGTCGCGCATCACCACGTCGAAGGCCGAAAGGCGGTCCGTGGCGACGAAGAGGAGGTGGTCCGGGTCGCCGGGCAGCTCGAAGACCTCGCGCACCTTGCCAGAGCGGAGTTTGGGGAAGCCGGGGAGGTCGAGAGTGAGCATCGGGGCAGGCGGAGCGGTGAGAGGTGATACGTGATCGGTGAGAGGTGGGAGAGTGGCCCCGCGCAAGGAGTGTCCGCCACCTATCACATCTCACTTTTCACGTCTCACGAGACGAACCTCCCGCCCTGGTCCCATCGTCACGTTGCGCCGCGCGAGGCCGGGGAATGCCGGATCGGCGAGGCGCCACCGTCCGGCGCGAAGCAGGGCGCGCAGGGCGATTTGCATCTCCTGGAGCGCGAACCCCGCGCCGATGCACCGGCGTTGGCCGCCGCCGAAGGGGAGGTATTCCCACGGCGGCGGCATCTTACCGAGGAAGCGCTCCGGGCGGAACTCCTCGGCCTCGGGGAAGGATGCCTCGCGCCGGTGCGCGAGCCAGACCACTGCCGCCACGCTCGTGCCGGCTGGCAAGGCGTGGCCGCACCATTCCCACGGGACGGCGAGTTCGCGCAGCACCTCGGCGACGATCGGGTAAAGCCGCAGCGTCTCGTGGCAAACGGCCTCGAGATAGAGCTGCTCCTCGCTATCCAGTTCCGCGCGCAGCCTCTCTTCCACCACTGGCCGCGCGTGGATGAACCACAGCGCCCACGCCAGCGCCACCGCCGTGGTCTCGTGGCCGGCCACGAGCAGCGTGACGAGGTGGTCGCGCAGTTCCTCCCATGGCAGCGGCCGGCCGTCTTCGTCGCGCGCCTGGAGGAAGAGCTTTGTGGCGGAGGGCGGCGCGTCGGGATCGGCTTCCACGTGGCGCACCGCCTCGCGGAGGGCCTCGTCGAACTCTGTGCGGCGCGACGCGAAGCGTCGGTGCGGCGGGAACCACGACCGCTGGAGCGGCGGCGCGAAAAGGAGCAACGGGTTCGTGGCGGCCATGAGTCCGGCGAGCGCCGAGCGCAGTCGCTCGCCGAGGGCGACGTCCGCCACGCCGAAGATCGTGCGGAAGATCACGTCCAGCGCCACGCGCTGACCGAACTCCTGGGCGACGACCACTCCCGCCTGCGCCGCTTCCGCCGCCCGCTGATCGGCACATTCCGCCATCGCCCTGGCCATCGCGCCCAGCGCCGCCCCGTGCAGCGGCGGCAGCATCAGTCGCCGCGCCCGGAGATGAGCCGGACCGTCCAGGGTGAGCACCGAGCGACTTCCAAGCAGCGGCCGGACCGCCTGCGGGGCGAAGACCTTGAAAGTTTCCGTCGGAGCCGTGAACATCGCCCGGATGCCGGCCGGCTCCGCCGTGAGCGCGATGCGGCCGTTCACGGTGCGCATGGAAAACGGATCGCCGTGCCGGCGACGGAGCCGCTCGAAGGTGCCGCCTGGATTGCGCAGCACGCCGAGCGTATTTGGGAGCACCTGAAACCACGCGAGCGGGCCGGGGGGCATCATGGGCCGCAAAGTTGCACGGCTTGGGTAAGGTTCCCACCGCGTGGGCATAGGTCCCCTACGGTCTGCATGACCTAGACGACATATATACTCCGCCCGCCGAACCCAGATCCCGCATGAGTCTTCCGGACGTCCCTTCCTCCGCCCGCCGCACGCTTGCCATCGTCGGTCGGCCCAACGTCGGCAAGTCCGCGCTCTTCAACCGCCTTGCGCGCGATCGCGTCGCCATCGTTCACGACCAGCCCGGCATCACGCGCGATCGCATCACGGCGGAATGCACGCTCGGACGCGCTCCATTCGAGATCATCGATACCGGCGGCATCGGCGAGATCGCCGACGCCGCCTTCCACGAACGCGTCCGTGCCGAGGCTGAACTCGCCGTGGCCGCTGCGGGCGCCGTGGCGCTCGTGGTAGATGGTCGCGCCGGTCTCGTGAACGCCGACCGCGAAGTGGCCGAATACCTCCGCCGCGCCCACGTGCCGACCCTGCTCGTCGTGAACAAGCTGGACGAGCCAAAGCACGACACGCTGGACGCCGACTTCGCGCGCCTGGGCTTTGAACGCGTTCTCGGCGTGAGTGCCGCGCACGGCCGCGGCATCGGCGACCTCGTCGAAGCCGTCGAGGCGCTTCTGCCCCCGCCACCCGCACCGGAAGAAGTGGTCGTCTCCGAGGACGGCGATCCCGTCATCGTGACGCGCCGTCGCGCGCCGCGCATCGCCCTCGTTGGCCGGCCGAACGTTGGAAAGTCCTCGCTTACCAACGCCATCCTGCGCGACGAACGCACCATCGTCTCCGAGATCCCTGGCACCACGCGCGACGCCGTGGATGTGCCCGGCGTCTTCAACGGCCGCCCGTATGTCTTGGTGGACACCGCCGGCATCCGCCATCGCGCGCGGCACAATACTTCGGCCGAGGTCTTCTCGGTGATGCGCTCCGAGAAGGCCATCGAGCGCGCCGACATCTGCATCCTCGTGCTTGACGCCGATGCCGGTGTCACCCGCATGGACCGCCACGTCGGTGGCCTCATCCAAAAGGCGAGCAAGCCCTGCGTGGTGGCGCTGAACAAATGGGACCTCGCGGCGGCCGAGCGTGGCAAGCAGGCGATGAAGGAATTCCGCGCCGAGCTACTCCAGGCGACCGCCGACGAGATGTTCTTCCTCTCGCACGCGCCTCTCATCGCGCTGTCGGCGTTGAAGAAGGAAGGCATCGGAAAACTTTTTGAGTCCGTCGAGGCGGTGCGCGTTGCGTCCGTGGCCTCCACGCCGACTGGCCCGCTCAACCGCGTGTTGCGCGACGCGATGGACCGCCGCCCGCCCTCGCCGCGCTTCAACAAGCGCTTCAAGCTCCTCTACGCCACGCGAGCTCCTGACGAGTCGAGTATCTCCCCTGTGCCGGTGCCCACCTTCGTGTTCTTCTGCAACGACGTGCGCTTGCTCCTGCCGGATTACCGACGCTACCTCGAGTCCAAGCTGCGCGAGGAATTCGGACTGTCCGGCCTGCCGATCCGCCTGCGGCTGCGAGGGAGGGAGAAGCGAGGCGAGTAGAAGTAACTGCTGCTGGGATCGCTCGTTCGAGACGCTGCCTCTCTCACCATCGCTCACGCCGCCACGCCACGCGGCCCCCGATCACCGTAGCCAGCGCGGTGTCGCTGCCGAACCAATACGCCAACTCGCGCGGGTCTCGCACGTCGTGGATGGCAAAGTCCGCCCGGCGTCCCGCCTCCAACACTCCGAGCTCGCTGCCCCAGCCGAGGGAATGCGCCGCGTTCACGGTGGCAGCAGTGAGGCATTCCCAAGGTTCCATCCGCATTTGCGTGGCGGCCAGCGAGAGCACCATCGGCATCGCCAGGGTGGGGGAGGAGCCAGGGTTGAAGTCGGTGGCAAGCACCGGCGCGAGGCCCGCGGCGATCATCGCGCGTGCGTCGGGATAACGTGTCCTGCCGAGCGCATAGACGGAAGCCGGCAGCAGGACCGGTTGCACCCTGGCGGCCGCCAGCGCGGCGATGCCCTCCGCGCCGGTTTGCTCCAGATGATCCGCCGTCGTGCAGCCTGTCTCCGCCGCGAGGATTGCCCCGCCACTTTCCGTCAGCTGATCCACGTGCGCCCGCAGCCGGAAGCCGAGTTTCTGCGCCGCCGCGAAGTAGCGCCGCGCTTGCGCTGGCGAAAACGCTCCGCGCTCGCAAAAGATGTCAGCGTGCTCAGCCAAGCCTTCGCGTGCCACAGCGGGAAGCATTTCCTCTACGACCAGCGCGAGATATTCATCCGCGCGCCCGTCCCACTCCGGCGGCACCGCGTGCGGGCCGAGGAAGGTCCCTGAGATCCGCGCGCCGGTTTCCTCGCGCAAGCGGCGGACCACGCGCAGCATTTTCATCTCATCCTCGATCGAGAGCCCATAGCCCGACTTCACCTCGAAGGCCGTCGTCCCGCCGCGCAACGCGCGCTGGAACCGCCCGCGCGCCAGCTCCAGCAGCTCCTCCTCGGAGGCGGTCCGCGTGGCCCGCACGGTGGAACGAATGCCACCGCCGGCCGCGGTGATTTGCTCGTAGGATTCGCCGCGCACCCGCCGCTCGAACTCATCGAGCCGGTCCCCCGCGAAGACGAGATGCGTGTGCGCGTCCACGAAGCCGGGCAGCACCGCCCGCCCGTCGGCGTCGATCACCTCTGCTTCCCGTGGCACTGATGGCATCTCCGCAGCCGGTCCGGTAAATAGAATGCGGCTCCCCTCGCACACGAGCGCGGCGTCCCGCACGAGCGCCGGTTCGCGCAATTCTGCGCCCGTGCGCAGCCGGCCCGATCCACGAAACGTGGCGAGCTGGCCAATGTTTACAATGGCCAGAAGCAGCGTCTCCGCGCGACTCGCGTCGTCGTTGCGGGCAGCGGGAGCAGAATTAAGCTGCGGCATGATCGATCAGATCGAGAATTTGATCACGCGGAACCCGTTTGAGCCGTTCCTCATCCGCACCTCGGATGGCTCTGAATATTCCGTTCCTTCGGCGGACCACGTGGACATACCTCCGAAGCGTTTCATTGTGGTGGTTTACGATGACCGCGACGTGCTGACTATCTTGCCGCTGCGGCAAATCAGCGGCGTTTCGGTCAAAATGCCGCCGTAAGGTTAAAGCTCCCGCATCGGCAGCCGCAGGCCGTGGCGTCCGGCGGCCTCGACGGCGCACTCGTAGCCGGCGTCGGCGTGCCGGGCGACGCCGATGCCGGGGTCGTTTGTGAGCACGCGCTGGAGCTTGCGCGCGGCCTCGGGGGTGCCGTCGGCCACGCTCACCTGGCCAGCGTGAATCGAGTATCCCATCCCGACGCCGCCGCCGTGGTGCAGGCTCACCCACGTCGCGCCGCCGGCGCAGGACAGCAGCGCGTTGAGGATCGGCCAGTCGGCCACGGCATCCGAGCCGTCGAGCATCGCCTCGGTCTCGCGGTAGGGCGAGGCGACCGATCCGGTGTCGAGGTGATCGCGGCCGATGGCCACGGGCGCCTCTAATTCGCCGCGGCGCACCATTTTATTGATAGCCTCGCCCATGCGCGCGCGATCGCCCTGGCCGAGCCAGCAGATGCGCGCGGGCAGGCCCTGAAACAGCACCTTCTCGCGCGCCAAGCGAAACCAGCGCGTGAGCGTCTGGTCCTTTGGGAAGAGGCGGAGCGCCAGCTCGTCGGTCTTGCGGATGTCGTCGGGATTCCCCGAGAGCGCCACCCAGCGGAACGGCCCTTTTCCCTCGCAGAACAACGGCCGGATATATTCGGGCACGAAGCCGGGAATCTTGAAAGCGTCCGCGCAACCGGCGTCCTGCGCCATGCGCCGGATGTTGTTGCCGTAGTCGAGCGCCACGCTCCCAGCGCGCTGGAGCGCCAGCATCGCCTCGACGTGGATGGCCATGGATTCCTTCGCGGCAGTGACGTAGCTGGCCGGACTGCGCCGGCGAAACTCGGCTGCCTCTTCGAGCGAATAGCCGCGCGGGATATAGCCGATGAGCGGGTCATGCGCACTGGTCTGATCGGTGACCACGTCCACCGCCACGCCGCGGCGCGCGATCTCGGGGAGGACTTCGGCGCAATTGCCGACGAGCCCGACGGAAAGCGGCGTCTTGCTCGTCTGCGCGGCCGCGCACCATTCGAGCGCCTCGTCGAGCGAATGGGTCATGCGGTCGCAATAGCCCGTCTCGACGCGCCGCTGGATGCGCCACGGGTCCACCTCGATGCCGAGGCACACGGCGCCGTTGAGCGTGGCGGCCAGCGGCTGCGCGCCGCCCATGCCGCCGAGGCCGCCGGTGAGCACGAGCCGGCCGGTGAGGTTTCCGCCAAAGTGCCGGTCAGCCACCGCGGCGAATGTCTCGAAGGTGCCCTGCACGATGCCCTGCGAGCCGATGTAGATCCATGAGCCGGCCGTCATCTGGCCATACATCATCAGGCCGCGCCGCTCCAACTCGTCGAAGTGCTCCCAGTTCGCCCACTTTCCCACGAGGTTCGAGTTGGCAAGGAGCACGCGCGGGGCGTTCTCGTGCGTGCGGAACACGGCCACCGGCTTGCCCGATTGCACGAGGAGCGTCTCGTCATTCTCCAGCCGGCGCAGCTCTCGCAGGATGGCCGCAAGGGCCTCCGGGGAGCGCGCCGCCTTGCCGCGGCCGCCATAGACGATCAGCTCGCCGGGCCGCTCGGCGACGGCGGGGTTCAGGTTATTGAGCAGGCAGCGCAACGCAGCCTCCTGCGGCCACGCGCGGCAAGAAATTTCCCGCCCGCGCGGCGTGGCAAGGGTTTCAGGGAAAGGGGAGATCATGGCCGGACCATGCCCAGGTTCCAACGCGCGGAAAAATGCACGCCGACGTGTGAATCACAATGCAGGCTCGCCACCGGAGGTCGAAGCGCTGGGCTCTAATCCCGCCGCGAGCGCCCGCCGCGTGGCGTGATGGCGATAAAGGAATATTCCCGGCAGGAACGCCGGCGCCAATCGACCCATCAGCGGGCCGAGCATGCCGCCGAGGCGAAAGCGCACGCGATCAGTCATTTCGCACCGCTCCTCGCCAAGGGGGCGAAACTCGTGCCGGTGCTCCCACTCGGGGAGCCATGCCATCGACGTTGTGTCGCGCAGAAGAAATGGCTCCCGGACTTCCGCCCAGCGGCCGACCCAGCGGCACACGATTCCCAGCGAGGAGACCTCGACTTCAAACTCGCCATTCTCGCGCGCCGGTCCGCCGCCACGCACCACGCGAACCTGCGCCGTGGGCGGCGTGACGAGCTGGACGTTCCGCACGTCCGCGTGGAACCGAAACGCCGTCGCCGCCGAAACCGGCAGCTCGACGCGTCGCACGAATTCAGGCATGGCGCGATGGCTCCGCCCCGCCCTCGGCCGGGCGATCATGCGAAGGCTCGGGATGCGGCTCGGTTTTTGCCTCGGTCCCCTCGATGGGGACGTTCAGCGCAGAGGATGGATCCTCGACGGGCGCGGGCGGCGTTTCTGGAGCCTGCGGCGTGGTTTCCTGGTCCAGCGCTACCGTCTCTTCCGAGGCGGGTCCCTCCGTGGCGTCCACGGATTCGCCGCCCTCCGCTGCGGGAGCGGGAGATTCACTCGCAACAGGCGCAGCGGGCGTGCCCGGAACAGCCGGGGATGGCGGCTTGGCCGTCGGAGGCAGGTCAAACGTGCCGTCGAAGAACCCGATCACGTGACCTGAGAGCAGAAGCCAGCGCAGGTCAGCGACGAGCGCGCCCTTGGCCTTAGCATAGATTTCCTCGGCCGGCGAAAGCGGCGCAGCGGGAGCTGCATCCTCGACAAGAGATGCCGGAGCTTCCACGGTGGAGGTCTCAGCGGGAGCGGTGGCGGGGTCCTCCTCCGCGATGGGCGAAGCCTCCGCAGCGGGAGGCGCCTCATCGATCGCCGCCGTGGGTGCTGGCGATTCGGTGGCAGATGCCGTCTCGCCGGTTGGAACTGATTCCGATGCCACCGCGGCCGGCGTCATGTCCGAAACGGTGTCGCCGGTGCTGAGAGCCTCGGCCGGCGGGGCATCGTCCACCGACGTGGTGTCCGGCGTGACGGACGCCTCTGCGACCGGGGGCTCGGCAGCGGGCGGCGGTGCGCCGATGATCGCGAGGGCCAGCTCAGCGCGGCTCAGGCCGGGCTTGGTCGCGATGGCGTCGAGGATCGCCTGGATGTTCGTCGAGACCGGCGAGCCGGCATCCGCGCGGAAAGGCGCGGGTCGGATCGCCGATACATACACGACCTTCTTCTTGTGCTTGAAGACCTGGAGGCCAGCGCGCTGGAGGCCGGTGCGGACGAACTGCACGAGGTTCAGCGGATGCCGTGCCTCATGCTCGCCTTCAAAACGGATGGCGCGTGCGAGTGGTGTATCCGGGCCGTGCTCGCGGTCGGCCGAGGCGGCGAACTCCGCGTCGGGCACCGCTTGGACGATCTGGGGAAGGTGGTTTTGCTCGAAATGACGGCGCACTTCCTCCGCCGAGCGGAGGGCGAGCGTCGGCTCGGAGCCCTTGACCACCCAAGTCTTCGACGTGCGCGACTGCTCCTTCCAACGTTCCACCTCGGCCGGATCGTTCACGGTCTCGATCTCATAGTGGCGGAATGCCTCGAAAGGCATCCGGCGTGCATACCGGCTTTCCCACAGCCCTCGCAGCGCGGCTTGGTAGGAATGGTGGTTCGTCGGGCCGAGCAGCGTGCCGTCAAGGCGGCAGCGGGCGACATTCGAGAAGTTACCCTTCGGGGGTTCACCCTGTTCCACGGTTTCCTCGTAGAAGTCCTTTGAAAAACGATCAAAGGCCACGCGCTCTGCGAACTGCCGGTCGAGCGTGACGAGGCCATCCGCGCCCACGCGCCAGAGCTGCGGGGCTGCGGCGCCAGCGTTGGCGGGAGCGACGGGCGTAATGCGAACGCGATGGTATTCCGGCTTTTCAAGAAACTTTCGCGTGAGACCGAAGAGCGGATACGCGAGGTGCGATGCGCGGATTTGGTGCGCGAGTGCCAGAAGAACCTCCGGGTCCGGAAGAAACTCGATCTTCACTGGCAGCGGCGGCGGACGCTCCGCCCGGCGTTCCGGCGGCGGTCCCTCGCGGCGAGGACCCTGTGGGCCACGTTGCTCGCGCGGCGGGCCACCCCGCTGGTCACGAGGTCCAAAGCCTCCGTCGGGACGCGGGCCACCACCGCCTTGCGGGCGTGGGCCTCCGCCCTGCGCGGGCCGCGGGGCACCACCCTGGGGTCGCGGGCCGCCACCCTGCGGGGGGCGAGGGCCGCCAGTCTGCGGCCGCGGCGCTGGTC
>CALMOL010000223.1 GCA_937871685.1 uncultured Verrucomicrobiota bacterium | reverse complement strand
GCGCTACCCGTCTCCCAGAGCGTTCCTCGCTCAACTCTCCTGAAAAACGGTGTAATCGGGAATCTCTCAGCGGTTCCGCAGCACCACCCAAAGCAACGGAACCCCGCAGGCCAAGGCGAAGAGCAGCCCGAGGATGCGCTGGCTCTTCTCGACTCCCGGCCCCACGGCGACCAGGATGCCGAACAGCACGCAAATGCCCATGCCGATTCGCTGGCCGAGGGCTTGCACGGGCGTCTTGCCGGGCGGCGGGGGAACGGGATTCTTGGGTTCTTCTTCCATGAGGCGGGGCGGCGGCCGACAAAGCGGCTGGCGGTAGCTCAGCCTGCCGCGCAAGCTTGTCCACCCCGGCCCGTGCGCTTCGACCTCCAAACCCTCAAGGCCTTCGTCTCCGTGGCGGAGGCGGGCAGCATCGCCGCGGCCTCCGCGCGCGAGCACCTCGTCCCGGCGGCGATCTCCCGGCGCATCGCCGACCTCGAGCGCGAGGCGGGCACCGCGCTGCTCTACCGGCGGGCGCGGGGCGTCGAGCCGACGCCCGCGGGCCTCGCGCTGCTTCACCACGCGCGGCAAGTGATGCAAAGCCTGCGCGCGCTGGAGAGCGAGCTGAGCGAGCACGCGCAGGGCCTCAAGGGCCACGTCCGCATCTTCGCGAACACGTCGGCCATCGTGCAGTTCCTGCCGGAGGACCTTGGCACGTTCTTGGAACGTCATCCCGGCGTGCGGATCGATCTCGAGGAGAAGACGAGCCGCGTCGCCGTGGCCGCCGTCGAGTCCGGCGCGGCCGACCTCGGCATCTGCGCGGGCAGCGTTCCCGCCGGCGACCTGCGCGTGCTGCCCTACCGCGAGGACCGGCTCATGGCGGTGGTCCCGGCCGGCCACCCGCTCGCCCGCCGCCGCAAGGTGCGCTTGGAGGAAATCCTCCCCTTCGACCACGTCGGCCTGCAGGAGGGCAGCTCGCTGCGCGACCTCGTCACCGAAGCCGCCGCCGCCCTCGGCCAAGCGATCCGCCTGCGCGTGCCGGTCACGAGCTTCGATGGCCTGCGCCGCATGGTCCAAGCGGGCCACGGCGTGGGCATCCTGCCCGAGGCCGCCATCGTGCCCTACCTGCGCGCGATGCACCTGGCCGCGGTGCCGCTCGACGAGCTGTGGGCGCGGCGCCGGCTCGGCATCTGCGTGCGCGATCTCGACGCGCTCCCGCTGCCCGCGCGCCTCCTCGTGAAAAGCCTCACGGCCGGCGCCGGTGAAACGCCTGCCTCACCAAAGCCAGCCCGCCGCCGGAGCCATCGCGAATCATGAAGGCTCGCGTGACGACAGATTGTTTGTGCGCCCGGTAAGCGCCGCCAATCATCGGGGAACGCTGTTTCCCCTGCTCGCCATGCCCACTGATTCTCCCCTCCCCCTCTCCGGCCTCCGTGTCGTCGAGATGGGATCGCTCATCGCCGGCCCCTTCGCCGCCAAGACGCTCGGCGAATGGGGCGCCGAGGTCATCAAGATTGAGCCACCCGGCGTGGGCGACCCGCTGCGCCGCTGGCGCGTGATGGACGGCGACACCTCGCTGTGGTGGCAGGTGCAGAGCCGCAACAAGAAGAGCATCACGCTCGACCTCACCCAGCCCGAGGGCCAGCAAATCGCGCGCGACCTCATCGCTACCGCCGATGTGCTCATCGAAAACTTCCGCCCCGGCAAGCTGGAGGAATGGGGCCTGAGCTGGGAAGCGCTCTCCGCCCTCAATCCGCGCCTCATCATGCTGCGCGTTTCCGGCTACGGCCAGACCGGCCCGTATCGCGACCGCCCGGGCTTCGGCGTCATCGGCGAGGCGATGGGCGGCCTGCGACACCTTTGCGCCGAGCCGGGCCGCGCGCCCGTGCGCGTCGGAGTCTCCATCGGCGACACGCTCTCCGCGCTGCACGGCGTGATCGGCGTGCTGCTCGCCCTCCAGCACCGCCAGCGCAACGGCGGCCTTGGCCAAATGATCGACGTGGCTCTGTATGAATCCGTCTTCAACGTGATGGAAAGCCTCCTGCCTGAATACGACCGCTTCGGCATCGTGCGCGAGCCCGCCGGCGGCCGACTCCCCGGCATCACGCCCTCGAACGCCTACCCCTGCCGCGACGGCCACATCCTCATCGGCGGCAACGGCGACGGCATCTTCCGCCGCCTCATGCAGGCCATCGGCCGCCCCGACCTCGCCGCCGACCCCGACCTCGCGCGCAACGACGGCCGCACCGCCCGCGCCGCGGAGCTAGACACCGCCATCGGCGCTTGGACCGAGGGCCACACGCTCGCCGAAGCCCTCGAAGTCCTCCACGCCGCCGGCGTCCCCGTCGGTCGCGTCTATACCGCCGCCGACATCGCCGCCGACCCGCACTACCAAGCCCGCGACATGGTCGTGGAGACGGAACTCCGCGACGGCCGCACCCTGCGCGTCCCCGGCATCGTCCCCAAGCTCTCCGCCGCCCCCGGCCGCCTCGGCCGCGGCGGCCCCACGCTCGGCGAGCACACCGCCGAAGTCCTCGAATCCCTCGGCATCGACGCCACCCGCCGCACCGAGCTCGCCACCAAGGGCGTCCTCTGAATCAACACCTCAGGATTCCCCCCAATCCTGTTAATCCCGAAATCCTGTAATCCTGTCTCCCTCACTCCGCTTCACCGGACGCCTTGATTCCGAAAGAGATCCCTGTTCGCCGCGCCGAGCCTTCCCCGCCATGAATGCCCCCATCAAT
>CALMOL010000222.1 GCA_937871685.1 uncultured Verrucomicrobiota bacterium | reverse complement strand
GGCCGACGCCACCGTCGGCCAGCCCGCGCCGGAATTCTCCCTCACCGACACCAACGGCAAGTCACACGCCCTCTCCTCCTTCAAGGGCAAGTGGGTCGTGCTCGAGTGGAACAACCCCGACTGCCCCTTCGTCGTGAAGCACTACGACTCGCAGAACATGCAGAAGCTCCAGAAGGAAGCCACCGGCAAGGGCGTCGTGTGGCTCCAGATCAACTCCGGCGCCGCCGGCAAGGAAGGCGTCTATCCCGCCGCCAAGATCAACGAGCTGATGAAGCAAAAGGGCTCCGCCGCCACCGCCTACCTGCTCGATCCCACGGGCCAGACCGGCAAGGCCTACGGCGCCAAGACCACCCCGCACATGTTCGTGATCAACCCGCAGGGCCAGGTCGTCTATGCCGGCGCCATCGACTCCATCAAGAGCCCCAAGCAGGACGACGTGCCCAAGGCCACCAACTACGTGCGCGCCGCCCTCGAGTCCGGCATGGCCGGCAAGCCCATCGAGACGCCCACCAGCGCCCCTTACGGGTGCAGCGTGAAGTATTGACCGGCCTCGCATCCAGCGACTTTTTCCCACAAACCGTCGTTCGCATTCCGCGGGCGGCGGTTTTTTCTTGGATGCCAACTCGGTGCCACGCGATACACCCGGCCATGAGCAGGAAAGCACCTCGGTCTCCTAAGTCGCCGTCACAGGTGTCCACGCTGCGTGCACGCAAACCATCGCCGGAAGTTTTTTACAGTGCGGTGGCAAACGGCCGCTATCCCGAGTGCTATACCCATTGGGACTGTGCCACCCACAAGGAGGTGAATGACTACCTGGGACTGCTTGATGTTGCTCACGATGAGCGTCCAATGCAGGCGTTTTTCCATTTGCACCGGCACTTCCTGGTCGAGCATTTGGGTGGCGGCCACGGACGGTGGGTAATCCCGCGGAAGCGACTGGGATCAGAGCACGTCACCGACTTCATGATCGGTGCCTCCCATTCACTCGGAGTCGATTGGGTCGCCGTCGAAATCGAAAGCCCGCGCGCTTCCCTGTTCACAAAGGCCGGAAATCCTTCCGCGATTTTGACCCACGCCATCCGGCAGATCACAGACTGGCGCTCGTGGCTTACAAACAACCTGGGTTACGCGCGAAGCTCCCAAGATGATGGAGGGCTTGGACTCGAAAAAATCCGACCTGATGTCGATGGATTGATTCTCATCGGTCGTCGCTCCTCCCTTTCGGGGAAAGACAACGCTCCTCGCTCTCAAATGTCCCACGATCTCAGGATCGCGATTTACACCTACGACTACATTTCCGATGTTGCGCGTGGAAAGGCAGAGGTCTTTGAGAAGGGACGCGAAGGCCTTTGAAGGGCAAAAAATCTTCCAGTCAATTTGAGCGACTCTCCGATGACTCGGCGCGACTCATCGATGACTTCCCGGGACTCTTCGATGACTTCGAGCAAGTCATCGGTGACTTCACCAGAGTCTCCGGTCACTTTGGCCAAGTCATCCATCACTTGGCGGAACTCTCCGATGACTTCGCGGAAGTCATCGGTCACTTCATGTGACTCATCGGTCACTTGGCCGAAGTCACGCGTCACTTGCCGCCGTCCTTCGCTGGCTTTGCGCCATCCTTCGATCACTTGCGTCAAGTCATCGCTGACTTGGCGTCGTCCTTCGCAGGATCTGCGCAAGTGTCCGCTGGCTTCGCCAAAGCCAGCGAAGAGTGGCCCGGACCCAGCGAAGAGTCCGCGCCGTCCGACGCAGGATGCCGCCGACTCATCGAAGGGTCGCGCGAAGCCCGCGAAGGCTCCCGGGCACCCTTCGCAGGACGGCGACAAGTGCCCGCAGGATTAGCAGGAGCCAGCGAAGGTGCGGCCCTGCCCGCTTCTGACTGGCTGAGCCAAGTAGATTGTTGCCCAAACTTGAACGGGTGCCCGTCCAACTCAGATGAGGAGTCTTCCACTCGAGGATGCCAGGCGAGCCACCGCTTCTGGTGGGACGGGGCTCACAGCATCTCCGTCCGGTATTTCGCGGCGAGGCTTTCGGCCTTGGCCTTGCTGGCGGCCTGGGTCGCGGCATCGGACTTGGGCGGCACGGCGGCGCGGCTGGCGACGGGAACGCCGACTTCCCGGAAGAATTCTTCCTGGCCGGCCGGCGTGCACATGCACAGGAGGCGCGCAGGTTGGTCGCCCTGGTTTTTGAACTGGTGCGGGGCGTTGGCGGGGATGTTCACGGTGGTGCCGGCCCGGCCGATAGACTTCTCGCCGCGGAAGGTAAACTCGACCTCGCCCTCCAGGACGGTGAACATTTCCTCGAAATCGTGCCGGTGGGGCGGGGGACCGCCGCCGGGCGGCACGAGCATGTCGATAAGGCAGTAGCGGCCGGCGGTGTCCTCTCCGGTCAGCAGGATCGTGTAGGTGCCGCCCGCGACGCCGAGGTGAGTCAGGGACGGGTCCTCGTCCGGCCGCGCGACGGCGAGTTGCCGCTGGGGATCATCGGGCGGGATGGGGGCGGTTTCGCTCGTCACGGTGGAAGAGAGCGCGCTGGCCGGAGACCGGTCTAGCACTCAGGGCTGACCGCCGAAGCTCACGTAGTCGTCGAGATCGAGGAGGTCGAACCACGTCCTGATGTCTTCGCGCGTCGTCGAAAATTTGGCGACGGCTTCGACGAAGAACTGCAGCGTCTCGGCGTCGCTGTCGGGCGTGCGCTGGAGATGGTAGCTGCTCCACTGGGCGATTTCCCACGGCTCGCGCGGCGTCTTCGAATTGGCCTGCACCCAGGCGAGCATCTCGCTGTCCGTTTTGCCGGTGGCGACCTCGGCCTTCAGCGCGGCTTCGTCGATGCCGGCGAAGTTCAGAAAGTGCCGATCCATGCCTTTGGCGCCGAAGCGGAACTCGCCATTTTTCCCGGAGATGGATGCGCGACATTTGTCGAGGACGCGGGGCAGGAGGACGTAGCCGCCGAGCGTCACCCGCGGACTGCGCGGCGGGCGTTGCGTGAGATCGAGAGAGGTGAAGTGGCTCATGCGTTTGATGGTTCGGGATTAATCGACGGAAAACGCGGCGGCAACCAGCCTCTCCCCCCAGGTCGAAAACTCAGGGCGCGGCCGGCATTGGCGACATTCATTGCGGAACGTAATCCTCGAATGTCACCGATTCCTCTTCACCAAAGCCCCCACCCATGGAGACAAGGATCCGCGCGTTCTGTCTCTTTTGGTGGTCGAGGTAGCGGAATGTGTAGCGGGTGATCTTCTGCTCTGACTGGTAGTCGGTTCGCTCCGGGATCATTTGGTTGAGCAGCTCACGCTTGAGGTAATCGGGCGGACCCGCCAGGCGCTGCTTCACGCGAACCAAAGCGTCGGAGCTTTGAGTCGGAGAGAGGTCATAAGGCTCGGATTCGGAAAGGATGAGCCAAGTGACCATCCCGCCGGGAAGAAGCACGCCGAGAAACAAGCTCATCAGGCAGCACGTCATGACGCCTGTGAAGAAGTCGCCCATCGTTCCGGGCGCAGAAGCCTTGGCGGGGGCGGGGGAAGCGTCCAAGCGAGAAGGCTACATCTCAGGGTCAAAGTCGTTTGCGGCGTAGCCTAGCTCTGCCGCTTCCGTTGAAGTCTTGGTGAACTTCGAAGGGATGCTCGTAGTCGTAAACGGCGCAGGCCATGTGTCCTGGCGAGGAGGTGATGATGCGATAATCGATCACTTCGGTGCCGCCCTCCTTGAGGCTAGGATTGTCCGACTGCGGGTCGATGCGCAGGCGCAGTTGCCAGCGCTTCGGGCTGACCCACTTCCACGTGGCGTCCGACTCGTGGATGGGCTGGGAGGGGATGAGAACCTCGCAAAGCGCGGAGCCATCGGCGTGCAGGTGAATCCATTGGCCGAGACCATCTCGCTTCCAGGTGCCGATGAGCTGTTTCTTGGTCATGGTTTGCTCGCTGGCCGGCGGGCGAAGATATAGGAGCGGAGACTTTGGTGCTCCACGTCGGGGTAGGGATCGCGCTCGATGGCTTCCTCGATCTCGAAGCCGGCCGCCGTGAGGAAGCCGATCATCTCGGGGGTGCGGAAATGGTGGAAGTCCACGTTCACCTTTTGGTCCCACAACTCGTCGAGATGGAGGAAATCGTCGCCGAGGTGGAAGCTCAGCAGCAGGAGCCCGCCCGGCCGAAGGACGCGCCGAAGCTCCCGGAGCGTGGCCACCATCTCGGCGCGCGAAATGTGGATGAGGGAGTAAAAGGCCACGATGCCGGCCCACATGGCGTCGGGCACAGGAAGCGCCCGCATGTCGCCCTGGTGGAAGGTGATGCCTGGGTTCAAGGCTCGCGCCCGCGCCACCATTTCCGCCGACAGATCCACGCCGCTGATGTCGATTTCGCGCTCGCGGAGATAGCGGGTGACGTGACCCGGTCCGCATCCGAGTTCGCACGCCGGGCCGATGTCGCGCACGCTCGCCGCGAAGCGGTCGAGGAGCTGCCGGTCGAGCGGCTTGTGCCGCAGTTCATCGCAGAGGCGCCGGACGTATTCGTCCGCCACGCGGTCGTAGCTGGCTTGGGTGTTCATAACATCACAGCCGGGACCAGATTTGGGCCAAGCCGACGAGATGAACGATGCCATACCCGAGGCAGATCGCGGAACTCCAGATCCAGAACGGCGTGGCCGGCGGCGTGGCGAAGAGCCGCGACGGGACGAGCACGAGGCCGCGGAGCAGATAGATGGCGGTGATGAGGCAGAGCACCGGCTTGGCGAAGGGCGGCATGCGGATCGCGCCTGCCCCGGCGAGCGCAAACATCGCCCAGACAAACAGCACGAACGCGATGCCGACGGTGACCACGGCGGGATACCAGTGGCCAGCCTCGGCCATGCGCGCCATGCGCTCGCCCGCGCCGAAGAACCGATACCACGATCCGCCGCCGAAGATTACTCCGACGTGCAGCAGCGAGGCGAGCGCGCTCAGGGCCGCGGCCGTCAGGAGAAACTTGTTTGGCACGGGAGGAGGAAAGCGCGGGAACTTTGAACCAACTCGGCTGGTCGTGCCCGGCGCATCACGATAGCGTCGGCGCAGATCGGCCGCGCGTCGGTCGCATCCTTCCCAACGTGAAACGTCCCTCGACCTGCATCGGCTTGCTGCGCGGCATCAACCTCGGCAGCCACAACAAGGTGGCCATGCCCGCGTTGCGCGCGCTCGCGGAGGCGCTCGGCTGGCAGGCGGTCCAGACTTACCTTCAAAGCGGCAACTTGGTCTTCACGGCCGCGGGCGCGCCGGCCGCGCTGGAGGCGCAGTTGGAGCAGGCGATGGAGCGGCAGTTCGGCCTGACGATCCCGGTCCTCGTCCGCACGGCGGAGGAGTGGTCGGCCCATGCCGCGGGCAATCCTTTCCCGGAAGCGGCGCGGGACACGCCCAATTACTTGTTGCTCGCCCTCGCCAAGGCGCCGCTCCTGCCGGGCGCGGCGGCAGCCCTGGAGGCGCGCGGGGCGAGTGGCGAGCGGGTCGCCCAGGTGGGCGAGGCGCTGTGGTTTTATTTCCCGGATGGCAGCGGGAGATCGAAGCTTTCGCCGGCGCTGATCAACCGGCTGGCCGGCTCGCCCGTGACCACGCGCAATTGGCTCACGGTGCTCCGGCTGCGCGAGCTTTCCGCGACCGGCGCCGCCTGAGTTTGGATCGGGCGCTGGACGGGTGGGCGTGACCTCGTTCCAGCCTGGGCCGTTCCCCAGACTAAGAGACTTCCTCGCAAATCCTCATCCCCCGCCCGGCAAATAGGCGCCGCAGGATTCGCGGACGACCAGGCGCGGCGCCAGCATCAGCGTGCGCGTGGGCAAGGCCGGGTCGGCCATGCGCTCGGCCAGCGCGCGGAAGGCCGTCACCGCCAGGTCGCGGCAGGGCTGATGCATCGTCGTCAGGGCGGGCGTGAGCAGCGCCGCGTAGGGCACGTCGTCGAAGCCCGCCACGCGCAGGTCGCGCGGCACGCGGACGTGGAGGCCTTCGAGCGTGCGCAGAAGCTGCGCGGCGGTGAGGTCGTTCGCGCACACCACGGCGTCGCAGCTGCCGTCAGCGATGCGGGCGCGCACCCAGCCGGGCTTTTCCGGGTCGCCGAGCAGCACCCACTCGCGCGCCCACGCGCGGCCCACGCGGTCGAGGGCCTCGCGCATCCCGGCGATGCGCGCGTCGATGGTCGGCGCGGAGCCGGGGCGCGCGAGGAAGACGGGGCGCTTGCAGCCGAGCTTGAGCAGGTGCTCGGCGATGAGGAAGCCGCCCGCGAAATTGTCGATGCTCACGAGGTCGAAGGACGAGCGGCGCGGGAAGCCCACCACGTCGCGGTCGAGCAGCACGAGCGGGATGCCCGCGCCGCGCAGGCGCTCGGTCAGGTCGCGGTTCACCTCCTCGCGGTCGGCCACGGTCTCGAAAGGCGCGAAGAACACCCCGGCCACGCGCTGCTCGACGAAGCGGTCGCACACCGCCCGCGCGTGCTCCCGGCTCGCGTCCGCCTCGCCGGGCGCGAGGGCTGCGCCGCCGAAGAGCAGGGCGTAGTCGTGCGCGCGCGCCAGCGAGGAAAGCTCGCCGCAGATCTGCTCGAAGATTTCCGTGGTGCCGCGCTCGGGCACCAGCAGGCCAAGCTGGCGCAGCGACGCCGGCTTGGCTTGTTCCCGCAGGTAGGTGCCCGAGCCGGCCCGCCGCTCGATCAAGCCCTCGTCTTGGAGGTCGCGCAGTGCCCGAGCCGCCGTGGGACGAGAAACGCCGAAGCGTTTCACCAGTTGTGCTTCGCTCGGGAGGCGGTCGGTCGCCTGATATTTTCCGGCAAGGATCTCCGCCAAAAGCTGGCGGGAAATATCGCGGTGCTTGGGAACGGCGTCAGCGTCGGACATGGCAAATCTGTTACTATCAGCTTTGCGACGGTGCTGCCAACTTTCGCACATCCTGTCTAGACCATTGCTCGCGTCCCCAAACGGCGGCCCTAGCGTTTTTGACTTCACCATGAACCGCATCCCCGAAAATCCCGCCCTCGCTGAGGGGGGTCACCGCTATCTGGTGGTCAGCGACTTCGACCAGACGCTGTCGTTCAACGACTCCGGCCAGCTCCTCGCGGAGATGCTCGGCATCCCCGGCTTCCACGAGAAGATTTCCGGCCTCTCGCGCTCCACGCTCGTCAACCAGGGCGCCGAGCTGGCCTACCTGCTCCGGCATGACCCGGAGTTCCGCGGCGTGCGCCGCGAGCACCTCCACGCGGTGGGCAAGCAGGTGCCGCTCAAGGACGACGTGCGCATGCTCGGCCGCCTGTTCGAACGCAGCATCGGCGGCAACCAGTTCGATTTCTACGTGATCTCGGCCGCGCCGCGCGAGGTGGTCCAATCGGCCCTGGAGGGCATCGTGCCGCCGGAGCGCGTCTTCGGCGCGGAGTTCCGCTGGGACGACTGGTCCGGCGAGATCGGCGACATCCTTCGCGTCCCGGCCGGCTACGGCAAGGTGGCCGTGCTACAGGAGCTGGAATCCCGCCTCCACACCTCGCCCGACCGCACCATCTACGTGGGCGACGGTTCCTCGGACCTCTACGTGATGCACCACGTGAATTCCCGCGATGGCTTCACCGTGGCGGTATCCAAGGCAAAGAGCATCGGCCGCATCGCGCGCCGCACCGTGCTTTCCGACAACTCCCTTTCCGTCCTCATCCCGATCCTCGAGGACTTGCTCGGCTGGGACGCGCGGCAGATCCGCGGGTTCTTCTCCTCGCACGGCCTCGCGCTGCAGGACTGGGACAAGATCCGCACCGACTGGCTGACCTTCCACCACGAGGACGGCGCGCCGGCCGCGCCGCCCGCCAACGAGCTCGTGCTCGCCACGTGAACCTCGCCCCCGCCCCGTTCCTTGCGCCCGCCTTCGCGGGCGGATGGACCCGCCGTCCCGCGGCGGGAGGGGTGACCTGCCCAACTCGGCCAGTGAGCAATTTTTCCCCAGACGATCTTTCGAGCCTGAACGACGCGGGAGCCCGCGCCGTCCTGCTCGACTACCCTCCGGTGCCCGCCTTCCGCTGGACGGCGCGGCGCGCCGTGGCGGCATTGTTCTTCCTGAACGGCGCGATCACCGCCGCGTGGATCTCGCGCATTCCGGCGATCCAAGCGCAGCATGCTTTCACGCCTGGCGAGCTTGGCCTCGCCCTCCTTGCGCTGGCGGCGGGCGCCGTCACGGCCATGCCGCTGTGCGGCGGCTGGATCACGCGCTGGGGCGGACGTTTCTGCACGCGGACGGCGGCGCTGGGGTTGTGCGCCGCGCTGCCGCTGCTCGCGCTCCCGGTGGGGCGCTGGACCTTCGTGGCGCTGCTGTTTCTCTTCGGTGCGGTGCACGGAGCGTTGGACGTGGCCATGAATGAACAGGCGGTGGTGACCGAGCGGCGCCAGGGCCGCCCGATCATGTCGTCGTTGCACGCGCTCTTCAGCGCGGGCGGGCTTGCCGGGGCCGCGACGGGCGGAATGATGGCGGCCGGGGGCTTCCGGCCGCTGGTGCATTTCGCCCTCGCGGCGACGGCGTTCGCCCTGCTCGCCCTGGCGGCCGGGTCCCATCTTCCGGGCACGGATTTCACCGAGCGCGCGCTTGCCGCGGAGGCCAAGCCTGGCTTGGCCCGGCCCTCGCGCGCGCTGCTCACCTTGGCGGCCATCGGCCTCTGCTCGATGATCGGTGAAGGTGCGATGGCGGACTGGAGCGCGCTGTTCCTGCGCGATGTGCGCCTGACCGGCGAGGGCATGGCCGCGGCCGGCTACGCGGCGTTTTCGGTGGCGATGATGCTCGCCCGCTTCGGCGGCGACCGCGTGATCTCGCGCCTTGGTCCGGTCCAGACCGCGCGCTTGGGCGGCCTCACCGCGGCGGCTGGTCTCTTGCTGGCGCTGCTTGTGCCGTCGTCAATGGCTGCACTGGCCGGCTTCGCGGGCGTGGGCCTCGGTTTTGCGACGCTCGTGCCGCTGGTGTTTTCCGCGGCCGGCCGTTTCCCGGGCATGACGCCGGGCGCGGCCTTGGCCACGGTGACGACGTTGGGCTACCTCGGGTTTCTGGCGGGCCCACCGATCATCGGATTCGTTGCCGAGGGGATCGGCCTGCCCGGCGCGCTCGGGCTCATCGTCCTCACCAGCTTGGCCAGCGTCGTCCTCGCGCCCGCGCTGGAGCCTCGGCTAGCCCCCGCGGACACACCCTTTTCACCCACCCTGAAACTTTCGTATGCCACGCCGCGAGAAAATCTGGGCTAGCGAGCCAAGGAGCTGTCGGGGGACAGCCCCTTGGTTCCACGCCCCAGGACAGGAAGGAACCGGGCGCCGGCGGGGGCCGGCGCCCCGGTACCCGAGGGTGTTGTCGGCGATAGGGCCAACTCGGCGGACCAACCGGCAGCTGCCTGACCAGCGCCACGTTGCTCTCCAACGCCTCGGGTTCTCGACGCCGAAGGCGTTGAATCCTACATCAGCCTGCGAAGCAGTCCTACCCTGGGT
>CALMOL010000221.1:4649-5518 GCA_937871685.1 uncultured Verrucomicrobiota bacterium | reverse complement strand
AGGCGGGGGAGCGACTTGGCTCATGGGGAGGGTGGCGGAAGAGACACCCGGCGCGCGGAACACCGGGGATTTGGGCGATGAAGGTGCGGTTTGCGGGAGGCGATGTCCAGAACTCGGGCGGTCAGCAGACGTGCTTCGCAAGCTTCGCGGGAAGGTAGGCTGACCCTTTAGCAATGGAGGTGCCAGTCCTCCGCTTCTGGTGCCAGCATTGGGCGCTCGCTGCGGGTGCCAAATCACGGCGAAATCCACCGCAATGCGGTCTTCTGCCGGCGCGCGAATCGGCTAGCAGTGCCTTCTGGGGTCACCCGAGTGACCGGCCAAGGCACTTGGCAGGACCTCGCAGATCACTCGCTGGATCTGCGAGGTCACTCGAAGACCTTGGCGGGTCCTTCGAGTGACTTGGCAGATCACTCGGGTGACCTCCCAAGCCCATGGGAGTGCCTCGGAGGGTCACTCGAGTGACTTCGAAAGGCCTTCCGAGTGACCTCCGAGGTCACCCGAGTGATCTCGGAAGTCACTCGGGTGACCAAGTAGGTCACCCACAGGCCGAGCAAAGCGAGGCATCGACCGCGCGGCTCATCCGCCAGACTCAGAACTTCAGCCGGCGAAACACGCCCTCGGGCAGCCAGCGGATCGGGCGCATGACGTGCGCCCACCAACCGGGGATGTATGCCATGGGTGTCCCTCGGCGGATGGCGCGGGCACAAAGCCGGCCGGCCTTCTCCACCGGGCACACGAGCGGCCCGGCCGGCAGGTGGCGCGTCATCGGCGTGGCGATGAACCCCGGGCGCAGCTCGACCAGGCGCACGCCGTCGCGGGCAAGCGAGGCGCGCAGGCGGGAGCAGGACGGGAGCAGGCCCGCCTTCGCC
>CALMOL010000221.1:1860-4639 GCA_937871685.1 uncultured Verrucomicrobiota bacterium | reverse complement strand
AAGTTCGAGGCGCGGCCGCGCTCGCCCGCCACCGAGGTGATGACCGCGAGCGTGCCGCCCCGCCGCGCGCGGAAGGCCCGCGCCGCCTCGGCGGCGAAGCGCGCGGGCGAAAGCAAGTTGACGTTCCACTCGGCCGCGAGGTAAACGGGATCGGCCGCGGCGCGCGTCTCGTCGGTGAGCGAGCCATGCGCGATGAGCACGAGGTCGGGCGCGCCGCCGAGCGCGGCTTCCGCGCGAGCCACGAAGCCATCGGCCGCGGCGGGATCGGCGAGGTCGCCGGCCCAGGTCTCGACGCGGGCCGCGCCGCGCGCGCGGAGATCGGCCGCCACGGTGTCCAGCCGCTCTTGGTTTCGCCCGAGGAGATGGAACGCGGCCGGCTCCTTCTCCCCGCGCAGCCATTCCCGCGCGGTGTGCTGCGCGATGGCGGAAGTGGCGCCGACGAGGACGAAGCGCATGGGGCACCATCCTACGCGGCGCCGCGCCACCCGCACGGCGAGAAGCCGGGCAACCGGCCGGGAAGCGCGGTCCGATTCCCCCCTTGTTCCACCCCTGCTCCCTAACGTTCCATGACTCCTCTCCTTCTCGCCTCCGCTCCCGTGCTTGCCGCTGCCGGCTGGGCTTTCCTCGTGTGGCTTTGCGGCGGCGGCCTCGGCCTCGCCATTGCCGTTTTCATCGTGCTTAAGCTGCTCGGCCGCTAACCTTCACGGCGAGGGCAGCGCGCGGTAGAAGCGGCGCGCCGGGCGCGGCGAGGTCGTGTCGAGGGCCTCGAAGAACCCGCTCGCGTCGGCCGTCGTCGCGCTGGTGAAAGATTGCCACGCGCCCGTTGCGGTGTCGGCATACTGAATCTGCCAAGCCTGCCCGCCGGCGCCTTGCCACCGCGTGCGCACGCCGCCGGCTTCCAGGCCCACGCTCACCAAGCGCACGGCCTGTCCGCCGACGTAGGCGACATACGGCGAAACGGTGGAGCCGACGGTGAAGAAGGAGCCGCCCAGGAAAAGGTTCCCGGCCCCATCGGCGGCCAGCGCGAGCACCGGCCCGTTGGCTCCCGTGCCGAGCGTTGACCAAGCTCCCCCGCTCCATTTGGCGATCCGACTCGCCGCGATCCCGCCAGCACTGAGGAAGCTGCCCCCGGCATAAAGGTCCGCTCCGGAGAACTTCAACGCGCTCACCACGCTGTCTGTCCCCGCGCCAAGGCCGGACCAAGCGGAGCCGTTCCAGCGCGCCACGTTCGACGCCGTGACCCCGCCCGCGGTGGTGAAATTGCCGCCCGCGTAGAGATCGGTGCCGCTCACGGCCAGGGCGCCGACGCCGCCGCTCGTCCCCGCGCCAAGGGCGGACCACGCGGAGCCGTTCCAGCGCGCCACGTTTGCCGCGGCGCTCCCGCCCGCGGTGGTGAAGTTGCCGCCCGCGTAGAGACTCGTGCCGCTCACGGCGAGGGCGCTGGCCGTGGCACTGCCACCCGTCAGGCCGGAGGAAAGCGCGGACCAAGCCGAGCCATTCCAGCGTGCCACGGCGGCGGTGAAATTGGTCGTGGTGCCCGCGGTGGCGAGGGCGCCGCCCACGTAAAGATCCGTGCCGATCACGGCCATCGCGTTCACGGTGCCGTTGACGCCGTTGATGATGGTGGTGGGGGTGCCCGAGCCGGGGAGCAACGCCCACGCCGAGCCGTTCCAGCGCGCCACGCGGCTGGCGGCGACCCCGCCGATGCTCGTGAAGGCGCCACCGGCGTAGAGGTCGGCGCCAATCGCGGCAAAGGCGTTGACCGCCGCGTTCGCGCCCGTTCCGACGGGCAGCCAAGTGGCGCCGTTCCAGCGCGCCACCCGGTTGGCGGCCACGCCATTGATGAGGGTGAAGTCGCCGCCGGCAAACACGTCCGAGCCGCGGATGAACAAGGCGTTGACCGGGCCGTCGGTGCCATTGCCGAGGGTGGACCACGCGGAGCCATTCCAGCGCGCCACGTTGGCGGCGGGACTCCCGCCCGCCGCGGTGAAAGCGCCCCCCGCGAAGACATTCGCGCCGCTCAGCGCCAAGGCCCGCACCGTGCCGGCCGCGCCGGAGCCGAGCGCAGTCCATGCCGTGCCGTTCCAGCGCGCCGCGCCGGGGGATGAGAGGCCGCCCGCGGTGGTGAAAGCGCCGCCGACATAAAGGTCCGTGCCGCTCACCGCGAGCGCGTTGACGGTGCCGTCGCAGCCGGAGCCGAGCGCGGACCACGCCGAGCCATCCCAGCGCGCGACGTTTGCGGCCGGGTTGCCGCCCGCGGTGGAGAAGATGCCGCCCACGTAGAGGTTCGTGCCGCTCACGGCGAACGCATACGTGAGCACGGTCACGCCGGAGCCGAGCGCGGACCAAGCGGTGCCGTTCCAGCGCGCCACCCGGTTGGCCGGCACGCTGCTGGGGTCGCCGGCGACACCGGATCTGTTGAAGCCGCCACCGGCATACACGTCGCTGCCGATCACGGCGACCGCCTGCACGGTGGCGTTCAGGCCGAGGCCGAGCGCGGACCAAGCCGAGCCGTTCCAGCGCGCGATGCGCGTGGCCGGGACTCCGCCCGCGTTGAGGAAATTTCCGCCGGCGTAGAGGTTGGTGCCGGACAGGGTCAGCGCGAAGACGCTGTTGTCCATCCCCGTGCCGAGCGCGGACCAGGCGGAGCCATTCCAGCGCGCCACGCGGGAGATCGCCGCGCCGTTCACGGTGGAAAATTCCCCGCCGATGTAGATGTCCGCGCCGCTCGCCACCATCGCATACACGATGCCCCCCACCCCGGTGCCGAGGGGGGACC
>CALMOL010000221.1:0-1850 GCA_937871685.1 uncultured Verrucomicrobiota bacterium | reverse complement strand
GACCAGGGGGTGCCGTTCCAGCGCGCGATGCGCGAGGCGGCGACGGTGCCGATGAAGGTGAAGTCGCCGCCCACGTAGAGGTTGCCGGAGCCGTCCACGGCGGCGGCCAGCACGGGGCCGTTGGCGCCGGGCACGCCGGCGGAGAGGGAAACCCAGTTGGCGTCGGAAAAGGTCGGGTCGATCCGCACGGGGTAAAGCGCCCCCGCGTCGTCCACGCGCACGGCGAGGCGGTCGGCGGCGAGGACTTCCAGCGCGGCCGGCAGCGCGCGGCCGGTGGCATCGGTCACGCGGAGGCGCGCGTAGGCCAGGGCGCGGCCGGACTCATCAAGCACAATCCGCGCGCCGGCCGGCACTTGCTCCGCGCGCGCTCCGGAAAGCGCGAGTTCCACGCGCAGCCCGCCCGCGCCGGCAGGCGACGCCGCCACGAGAAAATCTTGCCGCACGCCGTCCACGCTCACGGAAAATTCCTCGCTCAACCCGGGCCGGTGCCAGGCGGCGACCTTGTCCCCTGCCGCCACCGTGCCCGTCGCAGGCAGCGGGGTCATCCGGCCGGGGCGCCCGAGGGCGCGCGCCGCGAGGCGCAAGCCGCCACCCCCTGCCGCGGTGGACTCGATCCGCAGGCCATCCCTCCCCACGATGCCGGCCAGCCGCTGGAAATCGGTGCGCAGGCGAACTTCCCCGTCCTCCACGCGCAGGCTGAGGGCATCGCCCTGGTAGCCGGCGGAAGCACGGGCGCCAAGCTCATCCGGCGGAATCGGAGGCGAGGCGAGGCAGAAGACGGGTGGAAACGCCGCCACCGCGAGCGACAGGGCAAGAAACCAGCGGGGGAACTTCATGAGGGGAACAACGCGGGAGGACCGCCAGCCGAGGAACTGGCGCTGCCCGTCTTGATCCGCACGACGCAAGATCGCGGGCGGGAAGTCGGGGCCGGCGGCCCCGCGCAGCAAGAGCCGCGCCGTTTGTGCCGGAAACGCACCCTCATCGCGCGCGCTGAGCGAGATTGCTTCACGACCGCCAGGCGGGTGGTGCGCTTTGCCGTAAACAATCCCCGGAAGCGTCGGGCCGGAGGGATTTGAACCCTCGACCTCTTGGACCCCATCCAAGCGCTCTACCAAGCTGAGCCACGGCCCGTGATCTGGACGCCCGGCGGCTCGCGCCGGGCGGAGGACGGACTATGGCGGGGAATCACCCGTTGTCACGCGAATCTTCTTCCCCCTCACGGCGCGGGCGCTGGCGCGCGGCTCGCCTCCTCGGCCAGCGCGCGCAGCCAGGCCGCGGCGTGGTCGGAATCGGTCTCGAAGACAAACCACCGCGCGGCCAGTTCGCGGCCGTCTGCGCCGACGACCACACTCGACTGGTAGTTCACGGTCTCCACTGTCACGGTGCGCGCCGCGCCTGCCGGCTCGATGCCGCCGAAAAGCCGGCGCAGCGACTTCCCCAGGCCGAAGCGGTAATCTGCCGCCTGCACCGCCGCCGTAAGGCGCTCCCTCGCGGCGCGGTCGGCGATCACCGCGGCGGGACACCCGGCCTGCTCCACCCGCACCGCACGCGCCTCGGTGATCGAGACGCCCAGCATGTGCGGCATCCGCGTCACCGCGAAGAAGACCGCACCGGCCAGGAAGAGAAGCGAGCCCCCGAAGAGCGCCAGCAGCGTGCGCCGGACCGAACGACGGCCCCGGGCAAGCGCCTCGGCGGAATTCATGGGCGCGTTCTTTCGCCCGAAACGATTCGGGCGCAATCCTACCCCCCGTCTTCATGCGTCCCTTCCCCCGCTCCGCTGTCCTGTTCGCCGCCCTCGCGCTCGCCGCGTCGGCCCTGGCCCAGGCCCCCTCGCCCGAGCCGCCCGTTGC
>CALMOL010000220.1 GCA_937871685.1 uncultured Verrucomicrobiota bacterium | reverse complement strand
CTACGGGTTCGGCGAGATGCACCGGTCGCTTTCGAAGGCGGCGATGGCCCGGCAGATCCAGCGGATGCTGCCCGACGTCCAAGCGTCGGACCTCTCGCCAGCCGGGGCGGGTGTGCGCGCGCAGGCCGTGAAGCCCGACGGCGCGCTGAGCGGGACGCTCGTCGTGTCGGCGTCGGTGAGCCTGGGCGTGTGTCGGATCGTGCCGACGATCGCGCGGTTCCTTTCCGCGCATCCCGCGCTCGCGCTGGATCGCCTACACCACCGCCGCCACCGCCACCGCGCTCGCCGGCGCGGGCAGCGCGGAGGCCGACATCACCTACTCCGGCCCGGTCAACGCCCCCTTCGCCGCGCCGGCCGGCTCGGTCGGCCCGGCGAACGGCCAGCTCGGCACCTTCGCGCTGGCCCTGCCCGGCAACTACCTCGCCTTCCAGCACTTCAACTACCCCACCACGCAGTTCGGCAACGCCCTGTTCGTGGTCTATGGCCTGACCGGGCAGGCCTTCGCCGGCTCCACGTCCACCGCCAACGGCAACACCTACGGCAACGCCTTCAAGCTGACGCTCGGCGCGAACATCAACGCGCAGGCGTTCGTCCCCATCAACCGCGTCTCCGGCTACGCGGACGTGCCCGGCTACCTCGCCGCCGGCAACGCCTACGGCAACTGGCGCCAGGCCGGCACCGGCTTCCTCGGCTTCCGCTTCAACAACGGCGGCGGCGACCAGTTCGGCTGGGTGCGCGTGACGACCAACGGCGCGCCGGGCAACACCTTCACCGTGGTGGACTACGCCTGGGCCGGCGTCGGCGAGACGATCTTCGCCGGCCAAGTCCCCGAGCCCGGCTCCCTCGGCCTGCTGGCCCTCGGCGGCGCGGGTCTGATCGCGTGGCGCCGCCGCCGCGCCGCGGCCGCCACGGAATGAGCACGGTCGCGAAATCCTCCGCCCGCAGAAAAGCCCGGATTCACCACGAAGGCACGAAGGGCACGAAGGGGAATCAGCCCAGAAACCTCGGGCCTTCGTGTGCTTCGTGTCCTTCGTGGTGACTTTCCTTCGCGTTCGGCGGCAAGACCGACTCTCGCCGGAATTCTGACGCCACGATGACCGCCCCCGCGCGCCGCCGCGTGCTCCTCGTCGGCTGGGACGCGGCCGACTGGGAGCACATCCACCCGCTGCTCGACGCGGGCGAGCTGCCCACGCTCGAGGGATTGATCAACCGCGGCGTGATGGGCAACCTCGCCACGCTCCAGCCGGTGCTCTCGCCGATGCTGTGGAACTCGGTGGCCACCGGCAAGCTCGCCGACAAGCACGGCATCCACGGCTTCATCGAGCCGGACCCCGTCAACGGCGGCGCGCGCCCCTTCGCCTCCACCTCGCGCCGCTGCAAGGCGCTCTGGAACATCCTCTCCCAGTCCGGCCTGCGCTCGCAGGTCACCGGCTGGTGGGCCTCGCACCCCGCCGAGCCCATCCGCGGCACGGTGGTCACGAACGCGTTCGGCGGCGCGCGCCTCGACCCCGCGCGCGGCTGGACCGTGCCGGCCGGCGCGGTGCATCCGCCGGAGCTGGGGCCGCGGCTGGCGCCCTTCAAGGTCCAGCCCGCCGAGCTGACCGAGGCGCACATTCTGCCCTTCATCCCGGACGCCGCGCGCATCGACCAGCGCGCCGACCGCCGGCTGGAATCCTTCGCCAAGACGCTCGCCGACGCCGCGTCCATCCACGCCGTCGCCACCACGCTGCTGGAAACGGAGCCGTGGGACTTCGCCGCGGTCTATTACGACGCCGTGGACCACTTCTGCCACGCGTTCATGCCGTATCACCCGCCGCGGCTGCCGTGGGTCTCGGCGGAGGACTTCGCGCTCTACTCCGGCGTGGTGCGCGGCGCCTACCGCTTCCACGACATGATGCTGGAGCGCCTTCTCCAGCTCGCCGGGCCGGACGCCACGGTCATCCTCTGCTCCGATCACGGCTTCGAGTCCGGCGCCCAGCGGCCGCGCGGCAACCCGCGCGAGCCCGACGGCCCCGCCGCGTGGCACCGGCAATACGGCGTCCTCGTCCTGGCCGGCCCCGGCCTGCGATCCGACGAGCGCATCTACGGCGCGAGCCTCCTCGACCTCGCACCCACCGTGCTCACGCTCTTCGGCCTGCCCGTGGGCGCCGACATGGACGGCCGCCCGCTGCTCGAGGCGTGGGAAAAGCCGCCGCGCGTCGAGACCATCCCAAGCTGGGAAGACGTGCCCGGTGACGCCGGCCTCCACCCGCCCGGCGCGCAGCTCGACCGCGAGCAGGCCGGCGAGCTGATGCGCCAGTTCGCCGCGCTCGGCTACATCGAGGACCCCGGCGCCGACCAGGCGAAGCAGGCCGACTGCGCCGAGATCGAGGGCAAGTGGAACCTCGCCCGCCTGCTCCTGTGGCGGAATCGCGCCGCCGAGGCGCTGCCGATTTTGGAAGAACTCGTGCGCCGCCGCCCGTGGGAAGACCGCTTCCTCGGTCGCCTGGCCGGCGCGTGCTTCCAGGCCGGGTTCCTGCGGCAGGCCGAGCGCGTGCTCGACGCGATGGACGGCGACGGCGGCGAGCCCGATCATCCCGGCGGCCACCTGCTGCGCTCCGGCATCGCGATGGCGCGGGGCGATTTCCCGCGCGGCCTCCGGCACCTCGTCGCCGCCGAGGCGCTGGAGCCGGACCACCCCCTCGTCTGCGTCCAGCTCGGCAACGCGTGGTCGCGCCTCCGCCGCTGGGACCGCGCCAAGCCTGCCTACGAGCGCGCCCTCGCGGCCGATCCCGACAGCGCCCTTGCCCTCCAGGGCTTGGCCGCCGTCCACTGCCGCCGGGGCGAATGGACCGCCGCGGCCGACGCCGCCCTGCGCGCCGTGGGCTTGCTCCACCGCCTGCCGCTGGCGCACTTCCTCCTCGGCGTGGCGCTCGCGCGCTCCGGCCAGCCGCGGCGCGCCGTCGTCGCCTTCGAGACGGCGCTGCGCTTCCAGCCGGACCTCGCCGCCGCGCACCGGCACCTCGCCGTGCTCTGGCGCGAGCGCGATCCCGCCAAGGCCAAGGCCCACCGCCAAGCGGCCACCCCGCGCCATCGCCCCGCTCGCCCGCAGGCCGACGAGCGCGCCGACCGCACCTGGGACCTGCCGCCCATCCCCCCGCGCGCCGAGCGCCGCGCGATCCTGCTGCGCGAGCGCCCCGACCCGTCGCCGCCCGCGCCGCCGTCCGGCAAGACCTTCGTGATCGTCTCCGGCCTGCCGCGCT
>CALMOL010000219.1 GCA_937871685.1 uncultured Verrucomicrobiota bacterium | reverse complement strand
ACGATTGTGCGGCCGAGGCGGACGGAAGCGTGGGCATGGGCAACGATGGAAGCGGCACGGTCACGGGAAGGACGGCAAGGCGGGAGACATGAGACCAAACGTCGCCGGCGGGCGCTTCCGTCTAAAAAATCTCGCCGCCGGTGGAATACCCCGCGCGCAAAGTCGTTCCGCAGATTGGAACCGACGGACCGCGAGCTGAAAATTCGGACGCTCAGCCGTCCAAACCGCTTGCGACGCGCGGGGCCGCTCGTTAGGGGTTCGCGCGCGTGCCGTCCCCCGGCTCGCTCCTAGTCCGCTTCAGCCGCGGCGTCGCGTCTCGCGGCGCGGGCCGGCGGCCCTCCGTCCCTCCCCCCGCAGGCCTCCCCCCCTCATGAAACTTCGCTTGCTTTCCGCTCTCGCGGTCGGCGCCTTTGGCCTCGCGGCAGCAGCCCCGGCGCAAGAGCCAATCAAGATCGGCATTATCGGGCCCTACACTGGAGGTTCCACGCCGATGGGCGCGTCCATGCGCGACGGCGCCCGTCTCGCGGCCAAGGAGATCAACGCCGCCGGCGGCGTGCTCGGCCGCAAGATCGAGCTCGTCGAGCGCGACGACACCGCGACCAACGAGCGCGGCGCCCAGCTCACCCAGGAACTCATCGAGAGCCAGAAGGTCGTGGCTATCGCCGGATTCATCAATACCGGCGTCGCCAAGGCCAGCGTGCGCTACCCGATCGAGAAGAAGGTTCCGTGCATGATTAACGTCGCCACCGGCATCATCGTGAACGAATACTTCAAGGATGGGTCCGGCAACCCGCAGGACAACTACCTCTTCTCCATCTCCCTCAACGACACGATCCAGTCCGACGTGATCGTTTCCGAGGTGGTGGACAAGAAGGGCTACAAGAAGGTCGCCATCCTGGCCGACGACACGAACTACGGCCAGAGCGGCCGCGGCTTCGTCGAGGCGGAGCTGAAGAAGCGGAACATCACCGCGGTCTATGTCGGCAAGTTCAAAATCAAGGACACGGACATGACCCCGCAGCTCCAGGAAGCGCGCGCCGCCGGGGCCGAGGCGATCATCGTCTATGGCATCGGGCCGGAAAACGCCCAGATCGCCAACGGCCGGAAGAAGATCGGCTGGAACGTGCCGATGTATGGCTCGTGGACGATGTCCATGTCCAACTACATCGACAACGCCGGCCCGAACGGCGAGGGCACCTTCCTCGCGCAGGCCTTCATCCAGGACGCCGCGAAGACCGAGAAGCAGAAGAAGTTCATCGCCGACTACACCAAGGAATACAAGCCGGACGACGGCCGCATCCCCTCGGCCATGTCGGCCGCGCAGGGCTACGACTCGGTGTATCTCTTCGCCGCCGCCATCAAGCAGGCCGGCTCCACCGACGGCACGGCGATCCGCGACGCGCTGTGCAGCCTGAAGGCGCCGGTCGAGGGCGTCTCGACGACCTACAACAATCCCTTCAGCAAGGACGACCACATCGCGCTCAAGCGCGCGGCCGGCCAGCTCGGGACGATCAAGGACGGCCGCATCGCCCCCGCGATGGCGTCCAAGTAAAGGCCTGACGGTTCATTTCCCGGGCGTGTCGCCGCGATTCGGCGGCGCGCCCGGCCCTTTTCGAGGCGAGACGTTTTTCCCGGGCCTATGCAATTCACCGAACTGCTCCAGCTCCTCTTCTCCGGTGTGGCACTGGGGATGATCTACGCGCTCATCGCCTTTGGCTACAACATCACGTTCTCGACCTCGCGGACGCTGAACTTCTCGCAGGGCGACTTCCTGATGCTGGGGGCTTTCGTCTCGTATTCGATCATCGGAGCGATGGTCGCGGGCAAGCGGGCGCTGCCGGGCTGGCACATTTTTTTCCTCTGCCTCCTTGGCGCCGCGATTCTTGGGGCGGGATTGGCGATCGTGCTCCAGCAGGTGGCCATCAAGCCGGCGCTCAAGACCGGCTCGGACGTGAGCTGGATCCTCGCCACCATCTCGCTCGGCATCATCGCCAAGAACGTGGCCGAGCGTGTGTGGACCACCGACGACGTGCCGGTGCGCTCGCCGCTGGGAGCCAACGCGTGGCAGTTCTTCGACGGCAAGCTGAGCATCGATCCGCGCGAGTTCATGATCATCGTCGCGGCCGGGCTGATCATGTTTGCGTTCGAGATTTTCCGGCGCAAGTCCATGCTCGGGAAGGCCGTCACCGCGGTGGCCTCGGACAAGGACGCCGCGTCGCTGATGGGCATCAACGTGCCGGTGGTGATCACGTTTTCCTTCATGGTGAGCTGCGCCATCGCCGCGATGGGCGGCGTGCTCGTCGCGCCGCTCACCTTCGCCTCCGCCTCGATGGGCGCGCTGCTCGGGGTGAAGGCGTATGCGGCCTCGGTCATCGGCGGCCTCCAATCCGGCCTGGGCGTGGTGGTAGGCGGGCTGATCCTCGGGATGAGCGAGCAGTTGACCGCGCGTTTCATCTCGACCGGCTACAAGGACACGCCGGGCTTCATCCTTTTGATCATCATCCTGCTCGTCAAGCCCGACGGCCTCTTCGGCAAGGCCGCCGTGAAGAAGGTCTGACCATCGAGGCCGTTCCCTGCGCCCTTTTTCCTGACCCATGGAACCCCTTCGCCGCTTCGGCCTTCCGCTGCTGGTTCTCGCCCTCGCGGCCATCCCGCTGGTGATAACGGACGGCTATGTCGTGCACTCCGTTCTCGGCAAGGTCTGCATCTACCTCATCATCGTGGCGGGGCTGGACTTGGTGGTGGGCTATTCCGGCGACGTGTCGGCCGGCCACGCCGGGCTCTTCGCCGTCGGCGCCTACGCGTCGGCCATCCTGATGTGGAAGTTCCAGACGCCTTTCCTGGTGTGCGTCCTGGTCTCGACCACTCTGGCGGCGCTGGCGGGCATCATTCTTGGCGTTCCCGCGTTGCGATTGAAAGGCCCCTACCTGGCGGTTTCGACCATTGCGTTCGGCCTCATCATTCAGACGATCGTCAACGAGAGCATTTCGCTGACGCAGGGGTCGTCCGGCATCCGAGAGATTCCGAAGTTTGAGCTCTTCGGGCTGAACTTCGACGGCAACTACTTTTTCTGGGCCGTTTATCCGTTCACGGTGCTCGCACTTCTGATGAAGGCGGGCATCGTGCGTTCGTATTGGGGCCGCGCCTTCGAGGCGCTCAAGGAAAGCCCGGTGTCCGCCGCTTGCTCGGGCGTGAGCCGCTACCGCTTCAAGCTCTCGGCCTTCGTCATCTCCGCGGCGATGACCGGCTTCGCGGGGGCCTTCTTTCCGCACCTCGACAAGTATATCGGCCCTCCGACTTTCTCTTTCGAACTGTCGGTCTCGTTCCTGATCATGCTCATCTTCGGGGGCACGCGGTCCATCCTCGGAAACGTGCTGGGCACGTTGGTGATCGTTTACCTGCCGGACATGTTCAACTGGTTGAATGACTGGCGCCTGGCCATTTATGGCGGCCTGTTGCTCTTCACGCTCTACTTCCTGCCGCGCGGCGTGGTCGGCTTGCTAATCAAGGTGCGCGACCGCTTTGCGCCGCAGCCCGCGCCGGCCACGCCCGTGCCCGCCGAAGCGGCTCTCAAAGCCGCCGGAAACCCGGTTCACCTGCGACCCGAGGCCACCGCGACGAAACCCGGCGAGCCGATCCTCGAGCTCAAGGGCCTCACGATTCGCTTCGGCGGCCTCACCGCGGTCAACAAGCTTGAGATGACGGTGCGACGCGGCCAGATCCACGCGCTCATCGGCCCGAATGGCTCGGGCAAGTCCACCACGGTCAATCTCATCACCGGCATCTATGTTCCCACCGAAGGTGAAGTTCGGCTGGCCGGCCACCGGGTCGCCAGCCCGGAGATCCCCAACGCGCCGGATCGGATCTCGGCCATGGGCATCGCGCGCACCTTCCAGAACGTTGCGCTCTTCGGGGACATGACCGCGCTCGACAACGTCCTCGTCGGTCTGCACCACTCGTTCCGCGGGGGATTCCTCGACATCGTGTTCCGCACCGGCCGGGCCAAGAAGGAGGAAGAGGTGGCCCGCGCTCGCGCCTTGGCCCTGCTGCACTTTGTGGGCCTTGGCCATCTGGCCGCGGAGCGCGCGAAGAACCTACCCTACGGCAAGCAGCGCCTGCTGGAGATCGCGCGGGCCCTTGGGTCCGATCCCTCGTTGCTCCTTCTCGACGAGCCGGCCGCCGGCCTGACCACGGCCGAGATCGGCGACATGGACGCCATCATCCGCAAGGTGCGCGACGCTGGCGTGACCGTGTTTCTGATCGAGCACCACATGGACTTGGTGATGGCGATCTCCGACGAGATCACCGTGCTCGACTTCGGCCAGAAGATCGCGCAGGGCACGCCCGCCGAAATCCAGGCGAACGACCGCGTGATCAACGCCTACCTCGGCACTTCCGGCTCCGGCCACACCCTCGGGCAGCACTCCACCCACTGATTTCGCCACGGAGGCACGGAGAGCACGGAGACGAAATAGAAACCCCGCCTTTTCCTTCTCCGTGTCCTCCGTGCCTCCGTGGCTAAATCCTTCAGGCCATGCTTGAGATCAAAGACCTCCACGTTTCCTACGGCCTCGTGCGCGCGCTCCAGGGCGTGTCGCTCAACGTGCCCGACGGCAAACTCGTTTGCGTGATCGGTTCCAATGGCGCTGGCAAAACCACGCTGCTGCGTTCCATCTCCGGCTTGCTCAAGCCCTCCCAGGGTTCCATCCAGCTCGCCGGCAAGGAGGAACTGGTCGGCCGCAAGCCGCACATGGTCACGCGCTCCGGCGTGGCGCACTGCCCCGAAGGCCGCCGCGTTTTCCCCGAGCAGACCGTCACGGACAACCTGATCCTCGGCGCCTTCTCGACGATGAAGAAGACCGGCCAAGCGGAGATGCGGAAGGACATCCAGAACGTGTTCACGATCTTTCCGCGCCTGCAGGAGCGCCGGGAGCAGCAAGCGGGCACTCTTTCCGGCGGCGAGCAACAGATGCTGGCGATCGGCCGCGCGCTGATGTCGCGCCCCCGTGTGCTCTTGCTCGACGAGCCATCGATGGGCCTTGCCCCCGTGATCATCGACGAGGTGTTCAAGCGACTCGCGGAATTGAAGGAGCGCGGCATCACGATGCTGCTGGTCGAGCAGCTCGCCTTCCGCGCGCTCGGCGTGGCCGACTACGGATACGTGATCGAGAACGGCAAGATCATGATCGAGGGCGAGGCCTCGAAGCTGATGAATGACCCCCGCGTGAAGGAGGCCTATTTGGGCGGCGGGTGAGGGGGTGGGAAAGCGAGAAGGGCCGAGAGGATGGAAGATGGAGGAGGGCAGGGCGTCTTTCTCGCGTAGGAAGCGGTATCATCGCTCGTGGCGATCCCTGCCATCCTCCATCTTCCATTCTCTCCGTCCTTCTCCCCATGCTTCCCGCCGAGGAAATCGCCCGCCGCCGCACCTTCGCGATCATCTCGCACCCGGATGCCGGCAAGACCACGCTCACCGAGAAGCTCCTGCTTTACGGCGGCGCCACGCAGCTCGCCGGCACCGTGGGCGCGCGCAAGGCCCAGCGCGCCGCCACGTCCGACTGGATGGAACTGGAAAAGAAGCGCGGCATCTCCATCACCTCGACGGTCCTCCAGTTCGACTACCGCGGCTACCGCCTGAACCTCCTCGACACCCCCGGCCACCGCGACTTTTCCGAGGACACCTACCGCGTCCTCACCGCCGTGGACGCCGTGATCATGGTGATCGACGCGGGCAAGGGCATCGAGACCCAGACCCGCAAGCTCTTCGAGGTCTGCCGTCAGCGCGGCGTGCCCATCTTCACGTTCATGAACAAGATGGACCGTCCGACGCGCGAGCCCCTCGCGCTGCTGGATGAGCTAGAGAGCGTGCTTGGTATCGCCGCGTTTCCGGTGAACTGGCCGCTCGGCACTGGCTTCGAGTTCCGCGGCGTGTTCGACCGGCAGGCGAAGGCCGTCCACCTCTTCGAGCGCCTGCCCGGTGGCGGTGCCTACGTGGCGCCGGTGAACGTCACCGACCTCGCCGATCCGATCGTGAAGGAAAAGCTCGATCCCGACGCCTACGCACGGGCCGTCGAGGAACTGGAGATGCTGGAGATCGCCGGCGCGGAATACGACCAGGCCACCGTGCTCGCGGGCAAGCAGACGCCCGTGTTCTTCGGCTCGGCGATGAACAACTTTGGTGTCCAGCTTCTGCTCGACAATTTCCTCGATCGCTCCGCGCCGCCTGGCGCGCGTGTAGCCGGCGCGGACCACGAGGAAATACCTCCGACGAATCCTGACTTCTCCGGCTTCGTCTTCAAGATCCAGGCGAACATGGACCCGCGGCACCGTGACCGCATCGCGTTCGTGCGCGTGGTCTCCGGCCGCTTCGACCGCGACATGCAGGTCACCCACTCGCGCACCGGGAAGAAGGTGCGCCTGTCGAACGCCCACCGCCTTTTCGCGCAGGATCGCGAGACCGTGGAGGAAGCGTGGCCCGGCGACATCGTGGGCCTCGTGGGCCACTCCGAGTTCGGCATCGGCGACACGCTCTCGGCGGACCCCGCGGTGGTGTATCACGAGATCCCGCGCTTCCCGCCGGAGGTCTTCGCCTTCCTGCACAATCCGAACACCGGCAAGTTCAAGCAGTTCCGCCAGGGCCTTGACCAGCTCCTGCAGGAGGGCGTGATGCAGGTATTCCACCTCGCTGATTCTCTGAGCAAAGTGCCGCTGCTGGCCGCCGTCGGCCCGCTTCAGTTTGAGGTCGTGCAATACCGCCTCGAAACCGAATACGGCGCCGCCTCCCGCCTGGAGACCGCCCCGTGGCAGGCCGCAAAGTGGCTGCCGCCCGGCACGGACACGACGATTCTCAAGCTCCCTACCGATGTCCGCATCGCCACCGACGCCGTCGGCGCGCCCGCCGTGCTTTTCCCCAACGACTGGACCCAGCGCTACTTCACCGAGGTGAACCCCAACGTGCCGCTGCTGGATCTGCCGACGTGACGTTTCTCACGACAAGAAATTGCTGTCCGCTAGACTTCCTCATGTCTCCCGCCGGCATCCTTTCTTGGAACTTGGAGGAGCTGGCGCACGCGCTGAAAATTCGCGAAGCGGATGTCCGCGAATACTTCACCGATGGCCGTCGGATCTCCTTCATCCTTGAGCGGCGCTTGGCAGTCGAATTCTTTGGTGGAGCGCGACCGGTGAGCGAAGGCGCCGAATACAATCTGGTCGATCGAGACGGCGCGAAGTGGGAGGTGCGGAGTCTCTCCCGCCAAGGAGTTTACTTTTCACCGAGCTACATGGTTGGCTCCGGTCAGAGCTTCGACGCCGAGGGATTTCGAGTGAAGCTTGCCCAAATTTCAGGATACGTGCTGGCTGACATCGAGGGTTTTCCCGACGTGCGGTTCTGGGTCGTTCCGGTGCGGCAGGTGGTAGCATGGTGGGAATCCGGGCAGTTAGGCAGCTCGACGAAGGTATCCCGCGCGAAGGCTCTCATGTTGTTGGAGGCCAGCCTCCCATGACGAGTCTCGCCGAACCTGACGCGACCACCGTCGCGGGCATTTCGGTGCGAATCGGAGAATTCTGGACCGCACGCCAACGGGCCGCGCACCGGCTCCACGAGATTTCCTACCGCGCCTGCTTCAAGCCGCAGCTCCCGCGTTATTTCATCGACCGATTCACGCGACCAGGAGAGGTGGTCCTGGACCCGTTTATGGGGCGTGGGACCACGCTGCTCGAGGCTGCGTTCGCCGGCCGCATTCCGTGGGGCTTCGACGCAAACCCCCTCTGCGCACGCCTAATTCGCCCGCGGCTCGACCCTCCAACCATCGAGGAGATCGCGGCAAGGCTCGACTCGCTAGACTTGTCTCGCGGCGGCAATGGATGGCGGGACGACCTGCTGGTGTTCTTCCATCCGCGCACGCTCGCCGAGATTTGTGCTTTGCGGGATTATCTTGCCGCCCGTCTGACCGCGGGAACGCTCGACAACGTAGATGCGTGGATCCAAATGGTTGCGCTCAACAGGCTTACGGGTCATTCTCCGGGCTTCTTCTCCGTTTATACGTTGCCGCCGAATCAGGCGGTCAGCATCGAATCGCAGCGCAAGATCAACCAGCGCCTCGGGCAAGGGCCGCCTCGCCGTGACGTCGCCGCGCTCATCGGACGGAAGACAGAACGCCTGCTCGCTTCGCTTTCAACTGAGGAGGTCACGACACTACATGCAGTCGGAAATCGCTCGAAGGTCGGAACGCGCGATGCACGGCACCTGCCCGAGTTGAGAGAGGAGTCAGTGCAGTTGGTGGTCACTTCACCGCCCTTCCTAGACACCGTGGACTACGTTGCGGACAACTGGATGCGGAATTGGTTTTGCGCCCTGGGTGAACACCCAAGGGCCCTGAGCATCATCCGCGATCTGCCGGAATGGACTACCGTCATGACGGAGGCTTTCGCCGAGATCCGGCGTGTGCTTGTTCCCGGTGGACATGTCGCCTTCGAAGTCGGTGAAGTGCGCGGCGGTCGCATCCGGCTGGAAGAAGCCGCCGCAGCGGCCGGTGTGGCTGCTGGCCTGGAGCCGCGTGAGATTCTCATCAACGACCAGAATTTTACGAAGACGTCCCACTGCTGGGGCATCGCCAACAACCAGAAGGGTACGAACTCCAATCGGATTGTCGTTTTCCAAAAGCCCGTCGACGCCTGACGGTTCGACGCCATGCTCGACAAGCTTCCGCTCCCGATCGTCCTCGCCCCGATGGCCAGCGGGGCGACCACGCCGCCCTTGGTCGCCGCAGTTTGCGAGGCGGGTGGGCTCGGCTCGTTGGGGTGCGCCATGCACGAGCCGGAAGCGATGGACCGCGATGTCGCGGAGATTCGCCGGCTCACGTCGCGGCCGTTTGCGGTGAATCTCTTCGTCCTGCCGGAATTGGAGACGCCGGATCCCGCTGCGGTCGCTGCGGTGTGGGAAATCCTGCGGCCTATCCGCGCCAAGCTCGGTCTCGACGCGGGCGCCCCGCCGCCCACGAAGTTTGGGCAGAGCTTCGCCGCGCAGTTCGAGCGGCTCGTCGCGCTCGCCCCGCCCATCGCGAGCTTCACCTTCGGCATCATCACGCGCGCGCAGATGGAGGCACTCCACGGGGCCGGTTGCTTCGTCATCGGCACCGCCACGAGCGTGGCCGAGGCGCTCGCCTGGCAGGAACTCGGCGCCGACGCCGTGTGCGCGCAGGGCTCCGAGGCCGGCGGCCACCGCGGCACCTTCCTGCATCCCTACGGCGAGGCGATGAACGGCACGATGGCGCTCGTGCCGCAGGTCGTGGACGCCCTGCGCATCCCGGTGCTGGCCGCCGGCGGAATCATGGACGGCCGCGGGATCGTCGCCGCGCTCGCCCTCGGCGCCACGGCCGCGCAGCTCGGCACGGTGTTCCTGCGCGCCACGGAGTGCGGCATCACCCGCACGTGGAAGGACGCCCTCGGCCGCGCCAAGGACGGCGACACGCGCGTGAGCCGCATTTACACCGGCCGCCCGGCGCGCGGCCTCGACACCGGGCTGCGCCGCCTGCTGGAGCCTTACGCCGATACCCTGCCGACTTATCCGGTGCAGCTCGGCCTCACCGCAGAAATCCGCGCCGCGGCGGCAAAGGCCGGGAACGCCGAATATATTTCCGCGTGGGCCGGCCAAGCCGTCGCGCTTAGCCGCGAGGAATCCGCCGCCGCAATCATGGCGCGCTTGGTCGAGGGGATGCGTGCCGCGCACGATCGGCTTGTCATGCCTCGATGATCCGCCGTGTCTCACGCGCTACGGTTGTAGCGCAGCGGGTTCGGCGAAATCTCTGCCCCAGCCTTGCCTTCGCACCGGCGGCGCGGACAGCTTCCCTTCGCCCGATGCAGAACGCGCCCATCGCCTTCGTGACCACGCGCTGGAGCCGGGTCCGCAGGGCCGGGGAACCGGAGCGGGGTGAAGCTCACGACGCGTTGGCGAGCCTTTGCCAGGACTACTGGCGGCCGCTTTACCACTTTGCCCGCCGCCAGGGTCGCTCGCCCGAGGAAGCGCAGGACTCGACCCAGGAATTTCTGTGCGAGCTGCTGGAGCGCGATTTCTTCGCCCGGGCCGACCAGGAGCGCGGAAGATTCCGGTCCTACCTCGTCTCCGCCTTCCGCAAGTTCATGAGCAGCGAGCAGCGCGACCGCTCGGCGCTCAAGCGCGGCGGCGGGCAGGTGATCGTGTCCCTCGAGGCTGAGGCAGAGATGGGCCGATTGCCCGAACTGAGCGACGACGTCACGCCCGAGTGGCATTACGACCGGAGTTGGGCGCAGACGCTGCTCGAGCGCGTCTTCGTCCGGCTACGGGAAGAATACGAGCGGGCCGGACGCGGCGAGTTGCACGGGCGCTTGCTGCCGCATCTCTCCGGGTCCGGCCAGCGGCAAGCGAGTTACGCGCAGTTGGCCGCCGCGCTGGGCCGGAGTGAGAGCGCGATCGCCAGCGCCCTCCACCGCATGCGCCAGCGCTACGGTGAGTTGCTGCGCGCCGAGATAGCTGAAACCGTCTTGACCCCCGAGGAAGCCGAGGACGAACTGCGGCACCTGCTGCGGGTGCTCGCGAGGTAAGGCACTTCGCTTTCAGAACCAACGGCAGAGATGAGGACGCGCGATGGGGCTTTCCAAGGTGGATGGCGCGGTCCCTCGCGCCATTGCGCGCGGCGCAGCCGCCTGGAATCTTCGGCGCTTCGCGCCCGCAATGGCGCGAGGGACCGCGCCATCCACCTCGAAGGCAAGCGCGACGCGAGCGCACCATCGCCGAGCCATCTATTTTTGTCAGTGGCTTTAAGGATTGCTCGCCTCCTCCTTCTTCACCTCGGCGGCCGGCCACGAATGCCACGCGGGACGCTGCGCTCGGAAGGCACGCCAGCGCTGGAGCCAGTCGGCCGCGGCGAGAGGCTCAAGGCTGGCGCGGCGGATGCGGGCGGCGGCGTCGATCTCGGCGAGCGCGACGGCTTCCTCGGGAGGCAGTTGGGAGCCAGCCAGCAGGGCCGCGAGATCGAACACGCGAGCGCCGCTGGGACGCTGTCCGCCGCCCTGCTGGCGATTGACCAGCAGGCTGCCGTCGGCCAGCACGGCGAGCTGCTTGACGTAGCCGCCCACTTCCAAGGTGGCGCGGACTTGCTGGCCGCTGCGCGTGTCCCAGAAATACAATCGCTCGTCGCGACCACCGGTCACCAAGTAGGGAGTGCCGGGCACGAAGGTGGCGCAGAAAATCTCATCGTCATGGAGCATCGCCGGCGCGTGCAAGCGGCGCTGGCGCCAATCCCACACCGTCGCCGTCCGGCCCCGACCGCCGGTGACGAACAGGTCGCCGGCAGGATCGAATTGCGCAAAGAACAGCCAGTTCGAATCCAGGATGCGCTCCACCCGCGGCACGCCTGCGGGGACGGCCGTGAAATCAATCCACGCGTCGTGCGTGACGGTGGCGAGCGTCGCGCCGTGAAAGGTGGCCCACCACACGCGCGCCTGCTCCAAATGCGGCGCCACCCAGCGCCGGCCGGTGCCGCTCTCCCAGATGAGCGGCGGAAAAATGCGGCCCCACCCGATCAGCAGGGTGCCGTCCGGGCTGTAGCGGCACGAGGCTTCGATCGCCCCGTAGGCTTGGGTCTGCCGAGTGGGCGCCTGGAGCTCGCGAACGGTGCAGCTCTCGCGGTCTAGCTCGTAGAGGCTGCGCCCAGCCCCCAGGATTCCCACGCGGCGTCCGTCGGGATGAATCGCCACCGCCCGCGGCTCCACGGGCAGCGGCACGGGCGCACGGAGGCGCTGGCCGGCGCGGAAATCCCAGAACTGCACCTCGCCCGCGCCAAACTCCCCCGCGGCGAGTTGTTGCCTCCGCACGGCCGCCGGGGAGCTCGAAACCGTCAGCGCCAGCCAACCCGCGTCGGGGGCAAACGCGGCGCCCATCAGGATTCCCCCGGTGGCGAGCTCCGGGAGCGGCGCGAGCGTTCCGGCGGAGTAAACCCGGGTCTGCCCGAACTGCGCGTCGCCGTCCGTCCATCCGGCTGGCACGAGCCATTGCCGGTCATCCGAAACCTGCACGCGGGTGGGTCCGGCCGCGGGCACCTCGCGCGACGCGGGCGGCACCGGCAGCTGCCAGATGCGGACGAGGCCGCCGCCGTTCTGGCCCGTCGCCACGAAGCGCTGGTCGGGCGAGATCGCCACGCTCGTGGCCTCTTCCTGATGCCAGCCGACGAGCTGTCCGGGCCGGCCTTCTCCCGTTCGCCACAAGCGCACCGTGTCGTCCACGCTGGCCGTGACCAGCAGGCGGCCGTCGCGGGAATATTCCTGCCCAAAGAACATGTTCCCGTGGACGGGGTAGTCCTGCACCGCGCCGGTCGCGATCTCCACCGCCGGGGCGCCCACGCGAGCGAGGGTGCGCCCCTGCGGATCGGGCCGGTCCGCCCAGCGCGGCGGCGCCGCCTCGTCCGAGGGCGGCAGCGCCACCGAGGCGAGCACCGCGCCGCTCTCGGCATCCACGGTCAGGAGCCGGGTGGCCTCGGGCTGGACCACGAAGCGCTTCCCCTCCGCCAGAAAGCCAAACTCGTTCCGCTGAAAGGAATCCATCGGCGCCACGGCGAACCTCGTCGGATCGGCCAGCGCGCACGTCGCCCGCCAGCCTCGTCCGGAAAGCAGCACGCGCCGGCCATCGCGGGAAAACTCGATCAGCACGAGCCCCGGCTGGTGCGGCACGCGCTCGGTCGGAGCCCCCTCGGGACTCACCGTCCAATCCGGCACGATCGGCAACTCATGGACGCGACCCTCGACCATGTCCCAAAGCACCGGCCGGACGCCGCCGATTCCCACCCAGCGCGCGTCGTGGCTGACGGCGAGTTGCTGCGCGCCCGGGTCGAGCGGCGCGGGCAGGCGCAGCACCTCGCGGCCGGAGGGAAAATCGAGCACCCGCAGCAGCCCATCGTGCCCGGCCAGCAGACGCCCCGGCGGCAGCCAGAGCGCCAAGCGCAGCGGGATGTCCGGCCGCCAGCGCGCCTCGCTCGCCAAGTCCCACACCGCGGCCGCCTCGGGATTGCGATGCTGCACCACCAGGGCCGTCTGCTCCTCGTTCCAAGCCAGCGTGGAAAGACTGCGAGCGCCCGCGGCGAAGGCCCGCACCGCCGTGGGCGCATCGTCGCGCCAAGCCCGCCAGCGCAGGCTGTTCACCGAGCGCCGCACCGGATCATGGCTGGCGGCCGCCGCCTCGGCGAACCAAAGCGCCGCCCGGCTGGGATCGCCGTCGCGCGCGGAGGTGAAGCCGCTTTTCGAAAGCAAGTCCGCCACGTTCGCCGTCGCCTGCGCATTCGCCTGCTGCTCGCCGCGCCGGGCCTGCTCCGCTTGGCGCCACTGCCAGGACGTCGCCACCACGCCCGCGAGGAGGAGGCCGAGCGCCGCCGCCAAGCTCGGGTTCCGCCGGCCCCAGCGCCAAAGCTGCCGCGGCAGCGCGACCGGCCGGGCCTGGATCGGCTCGCCGCGCCCGAAGCGTTCCAATTCCTCCGCCAGCTCGCGGGCCGAGGCGTAGCGCTGCGCCGGATTCTTCTCCAGGCATTTCAGGCAGATCGTCTCCAGGTCCCGATTCACCCCCGGCACCCGCTTCGACGGCCGCTCCGGCGGCTCGGTCTGCGCCCGCTGTATCGTTTCCAAGCTGGAAGCCGCCCGGAACGGCGGCTCACCCGTGAGCAATTCGTAGAGCAGCGCCCCGAGCCCATACACGTCGCTGGCCACGGTGACCTCATCGAGCTGCCCGCGCGCCTGCTCCGGCGCCATGTAGCTCGGGCTGCCGAGGATCTGGCTCTGCGTGAGCGAGGAGCGCGGATCGTCCAGCCACTTGGCCAAGCCGAAATCGGTCACCTGCGGGCCGTGCTCCGGGTCCCACAGCACGTTGGACGGCTTGAGATCGCGATGGAGCACACCTCGCTCGTGCGCGTAGGAGACGGCGCGCGCCGCCGTGGCCACCGCCGCGGCGAGGGCGCGCTGATCCCGCCGCCGCGTCGCGGCCCAATCCGCGATCGTCTCCCCGCCCGGCACCAGCCGCATGGTGAAATACGGCTGCCAGTCGTCCTCCCCGATTTCATACACCGGCACGATGTTTGGATGGTGGAGGCTGGCCGCCGCATGCGCCTCCCGCTGGAAGCGCCGCTGCATCTCCTGATCCGCCAGCTCCGCCCCGAGCACGATCTTCAGCGCTACCTCCCGGTCGAGCCCGCGCTGGCGCGCCCGATACACCACGCCCATGCCACCGCGGGCGATCTCCTCGAGCAACTCGTAGTCGCCGAAGGAGCGCCGCGTCGGCTCGATCCCCGCCGCCGGCGCACTGCCTCCACCCGCCCCGGCAAGGTCCAGCAA
>CALMOL010000218.1 GCA_937871685.1 uncultured Verrucomicrobiota bacterium | reverse complement strand
CTTGATCAGCCCGTCTTCCTGCGTCACTTCAATGCCGACGCCGCCGAACTGGCCGAGCTGCGCGCGCGGTCGCTCCATCGCCGGCTGCGCGAGATGGCGCCCCAGCCCGATGGCACCGTGGCGCCGGCCGGCGGGGCAATGGTGAACTTTGCGTCGAACGACTACCTCGGCCTCGCCGGCCACCCCGCGTTGCGGAACGCAGCGAAGACGGCCATCGATGAGTTCGGCGTGGGCGCGGGAGCGTCGCGCCTCGTTTGCGGCACGCTGCGCCCGCACCGCCGGCTGGAGGAGGCATTGGCCGTCTTCAAAGGCGCGGAGGCGGCGCTGGCATTCTCCTCCGGCTACGCGGCCGCCAACGGCGTGCTCGGCGCGCTGGCCGGGCCGGACGACGTGCTGCTCCTCGACAAGCTCGTCCACGCCTCGTGGATCGACGCCGCGCGCGCGAGCCGGGCGGTGATCCGCGTCTTCCCGCACAATCATCTCGGCAAGCTGGAGTCACTCCTCGGGTGGGCGCGCGCGGAGCACCCGGCGGCCCGGCGGCTCGTCGTCACCGAGTCCGTGTTCTCGATGGACGGCAACCGCGCCCCGCTGCGCGAGCTGGTGGAATTGAAGCGGCGCCACGGCGCGCTGCTCGTGCTCGACGAGGCGCACGCCGTGGGCGTGTGCGGCCCGCATGGCCGCGGCCTCGCCCACGAGCTGGGCGTGGCCGGCGAGGTGGACGTGCTCATGGGCACGCTCTCCAAGGCGCTCGGCGTCGCCGGCGGCTACGTGGCGGGCCGCCGCTCGCTCATCGACCTCCTGGTCAACCGGGCGCGCTCCTTTGTGTTTTCCACGGCGCCCCCGCCCGCGCTGGCCGCCGCTGGAGCCGCCGCCCTGGAAGTGCTCGCGTCCGACGAGGGCGAGCGCCTTCGGCAAACGCTCTGGCAAAACATTCGCCTGGTAGCCACGCAGTTGCCGCCGGCGCCCGGTGGCGGCGCCACCCGCCCCGCCCCGACGAGCGCGATCTTTCCGTGGATCGTCGGAAGCGAGGCGGCGGCGATGCGCGCGAGCGCCCAGCTCGCCGAGGCCGGCTTCTTCGCCCCGGCGATCCGCTGGCCGACCGTCCCGCGCGACACCGCCCGCCTCCGCCTCGCGGTGAGCGCGCGGCATACTCCCGCGCAGATCACCGCGCTCGGCGAGGCCCTGCGTCGGGTGAGCGGCGCGGGACAAGCCCAGGCAACTTGAGCGCAGCCAGAAGCAGATCACCTCCCCAACGCAGGAAACGGCGCTCAGAAGACTTCGCCAGACTCTCGCGAGACTTGGGTGAGACTCTTCGATGACTCCGCGGGATCCTTCGCAGGGTGAAATTGGTCCTGCGCAGACTTCCCCCCAAGCCTTCGCTGACTTCCGCGAAGTCAGCGGAGAGTCCCGCCAAGTGATCGCTGACTTCCGCGAAGCCTGCGATGAGTCTGGCGAAGTCAGCGATGAGTCCTCCGAAGCCAGCGGAGAGTCCCGCCAAGTGATCGCTGACTTCCGCGAAGCCAGCGGAGAGTCCGGCGAAGTCAGCGAAGGGTTCCCGAGACCTCTCGAAGGACCGATTTCGACCCTCGCGGGATTCCCGGAAGTGATCGCAGACGCGCGCGCAGTCAGCGCAGGTTCCCTGGGCCTCTTCGCGGGATCAAACTGGCCTTTCGCCTCACCCTGGGGAGGGTTCGAAGGAGGAAAGGCAGCCGGCGGAGGACCGAAGAGGTTCTTCGCCGGATTGCCCGCAGCCTTCGCCGGAGGCTTGCGATTGGGCGCCGCGACGACGAGCCGCCGAGTGCGGGCAGGGCGTCCGAAAGTCTCGCCATCGTCGCCGGTGGCTCTTCCGCGTGCGAAGGGCGAGCGTTGGCGTTGCGCTTGGTTGGATTCCCGTCACTCTCCCGGCGTCGGTTTGATTCCTGCTCCGCCCTATCGCCCGCTTTCGCCACCCGCCAGATGGCCAAGAACGACTTCTTTTCCTTCATCACCTCCCTCACGCCCATGGAAAAGAAGGCGATCGGCGGGCTGTCGCAGGTGATCCACCTCGAGGAGGGCGCGACCATCCAGCCCGGGCCGGGCCGGGACGACGCGCTCTACATCATCTCGCGCGGCGCGATGGAGGTGGTTCACGCCGACCCGCGCTACGCGGCGGGCGCCGCCATCTCGTATCTCTCGCGCGGCGACATGTTCGGCGAGACCTCGGCGCTCTCGGGCCTGCCCTCGCGCAACGCCTTTCGCGCGTGCGAGCGCACCAGCGTGCAGGTCTTTCGCAAGCGTGACTTCGCGGAGCTCACGCGCCGCGTGCCCGGCTTCTTCTTCCACCTCTCGCAGGCGCTCGCCTCGCGGCTCGTGCAGGTGTCGGACATGGCGTTCATGCAGTCGAACTGTTTGGAACTCTCCGGCAACCTCGCGAACTTCGACCTCGTCACGATCTACCAGACGATTCTCAACGCCTCCCAGACCGGCGAGCTGAGCGTGAAGAACGACACGGGCGAGCGCGTGGCGTCCTTCTTCTTCCAAAGCGGCCAGCCGAAATTTGGCCGCTACTACAACCTCCTCGGCGAGCAGGCGTTCTGGCAGCTCTTCCTCCACGCCGAGCTGACCGGCACCTTCGCCTTTGCGCTCTGCGAGGAGCCGGCGGCGGACCTAGCCGCCTCGCACATCATCCAGCGACATCCGACGGACATGCTCATCACGGCGCTGCAATATCGCGACGAGTTCAAGGAGCTGGCCGAGCGCGCGCCAGACCTTTCCTGCGTGATCCAACGCGCGTGCCTCAACCTGAGTTGGGACCATCCCGAGTTCGAGGACGTGCGCGCGCTGGCCGAGCGGCTGTGGACAATCTGCTACAACGCCCAATACACCGTCGCGGAGCTTTACCAGCAGCTCGCGGTGAACGAGCGCGATTACTACAAGACCCTGCTCCGGCTCATCGACTCGGCGCAATTCACCATCCTCTCGTATGAGACCCCGCAGCTCGTGATGACCGCCCCCGCGGTGGCGTGAGCACGCGGCGCGCGCGGGACTTGTGCGCGCGCAAACGGTGCGCCAGAATGGCCGCGATTCGTCCCCCTTTCCTAGCGGCATGAGCAATCCCCCCGATGCCTCCGCGCCTTCCCCGGCGGAACCTGGCCTGGTCAAGCACTCGATGCTCTACAAGGAGTTCCTCGCCGAGCGCGAGGAAATCCTTCGCCACAAGTGGATCGAGAGCGAGAAGGCCGGCCACGACATCGGCTTCGAGAAGGCGCTCCTCGACTGGATCGTCCGCCACCGCGCCACCTGGCGTGAGCGCCGTCGCGCGGATCGCGGCGATGGCCAGGCGTGATCCTCAGCGTTCCCCGCGTGCCACCGGTCCCGCCCGTCTCTCCGCCCGCGCTCGACGCCGACGGCATCCAGCGCGCGCTGCGGCGCGTGGCCGACGAGATCGCCGAGCGCCACGCGCCGCGCTGCGGCCCCGCGGACCTCGCCCTCGTGGGCATCCAGACGCGCGGCGTGGAAGTGGCGCGCCGGCTCGCGGACCATCTCGCCGCCGCGGAGGGCGCGCGGCCGGCCTTCGGGACGCTCGACATCTCGCTTCACCGCGATGACTTCCGCCGCCGTCCTCCCGCGCGCACGCTTCGGCCGACGGACCTTCCGTTCTCGCTTGAGTCGCGGACGGTGGTGCTCGTGGACGACGTGTTCTTTACCGGGCGGACCATCCGCGCCGCGATGGACGCGCTGGCCGACTTCGGCCGGCCGGCGCGGCTCGAGCTGGCCGTGCTCGTGGACCGCGGTGGACGCGAGTTGCCGATCCGCCCGGATTACGTGGGGCGGGAATTGCCGGTGCCGCCGCCGGGCCGGGTGCTCGTGCGCTTCGCCGCCACCGACGACTCGCCGGATGGCGTGTGGGTCGAGCCGGCCTGATCGCCGCGCGGCGTGCCTTCACCCGTCACCTCCAGGTAGTATTCTTCCAGCCCGCGCGTGGCGGTGCGCTCCGCGACGAGCCGGGCGGCGGGATGAAGGCGCTGCAGCCATTCGGCGAACTCGGCGGCCAAGTTCGGCGGCGCGCCCTCCAAGGTGAGTTCCACGCGTCCCGTCACGCCCAGCAGTTCCCCCACCGGGCCTTCGCGGACGAGTTCACCACGGTCGAGGATGCCGATGCGATCGCACACCTCCTGCACCTGCGCGAGGAGATGAGAGCAGAGAAGCACGGTGATCCCCCTCGCCTTGCAGTCGAGGATCAAGTCCTTGATCGCGCGCGAGCCCGCCGGGTCCACGCCGGCGGTGGGCTCGTCGAGCACCAGGAGGCGCGGATCGTTCATCAGCGCCTGCGCGAGGCCGATGCGTTGCAGCATTCCCTTGGAATATCCGCCCAGGCGACGGTGCGCCGCATCCTCCAGGCCCACGCGCCGGAGCAGTTCGCGCGCTCGCTCCCGCAGCGGAGCGCCGCGCAGGCCGCCAAGCCGACCGTAGAACCGGAGGGTTTCCTCGCCCGTCAGCCAGCGGTGGAAATACGGCCCTTCCGGGAGAAAGCCGATGTCAGCACGGCTCTCGCGGCAATCCGCGGGTCGGCCGAAAACCTCCACGATACCACTCGTGGGCGGCACGAGTCCGAGCACCATCTTCATGGTGGTGCTTTTGCCGGAGCCATTCGGGCCGAGCAATCCGTAAACTTGTCCCGGCAAAACCACGAGCGAGAGGTCTTTCACCGCCGTGAGCCGCCGCCGCCGAAAAGGCACGGGAAACTCCTTGGTGAGGTGCTGGAGCGAGATGGCAGGAAGCACGGGGATGGCCAATGGCAGCGCCGTCTCGGGCATCAATGCTCGATGCGAAACCCCGCGCCGGGGGGCGGAACATCCAGTTCATGCCGGTTCGCCGAGTGCACATGGTGGCGCAGATGGCTCTCGGCAATCGCGGCGACGAATTGCTCCAGTTCCCCTGGGTCACCGCCAGCCTGGAGCTCGACACGGCCGTCGGGGAGATTGCGAACCCAGCCGGTCACCTCGTAGCCAGCGGCGAGATCGCGGACGGTCCAGCGGAAACCCACGCCCTGCACGCGGCCGGAGTAGAAGACTTGCACGCCGCGCACGGGACTCATCGCGCCGAACCTCGCTGCACCCACCGTTGCGTCCACCGCTGATCCGCGCGCTCGTCCCCGATGACGGAGCATCCCTTCCCTCAATCTTCAAGCCTCAACTCTCAACCTTCGGTCGTCTGGCGCTGCCGCGGCCGCACGCTCGACCTGACGCGGCGCGCCCTCATTATGGGCATCGTCAACGCCACGCCCGACTCCTTTTCCGACGGCAGCCTCTTTGCTGACCCCGGCGCCGCCGTGGCGCATGCGCTGGCCCTGCTGGGCGACGGCGCCGACCTCGTGGACATCGGCGGCGAGTCCACCCGCCCGGGAGCGGCAACGGTTCCCGCGGAGGAGGAAATTCGCCGTGTGGTCCCCGTGCTCGCAGGGGTTCGCCAAGCTGCCCCGGACGCGCTGGTCTCCGTGGATACTTCCAAGGCCGCCGTGGCCGAGGCGGCGCTCGCGGCGGGCGCGGACATCGTCAACGACGTGACCTCTCTCCGCGGCGATCCGCGCATGGCCGAGGTCGTCCGCGCGGCCGGCGCGGGCCTCGTTCTGATGCATATGCAGGGGACGCCGGTCGACATGCAGCGTTCGCCGCACTACGGGGACGTGGTAACGGAGGTAGCCGCCTTCCTGCGCGAGCGGGGCGAGCTCGCCATCGGCGCTGGCATCTCATCTGAATGCATCGCGCTGGACCCGGGTATCGGGTTCGGGAAAACGCGCGCACACAATCTCGCACTCCTCGCCGCCACTGCGCGCCTCGCGCGGGCGGTGCCGGGTCGCCCGCTGCTGATCGGAGCGTCGCGGAAGTCCTTTCTCGGCGCCTCCCTTGGAGAACGCCTCCCTGGCACGCTGGCGGTGACGGCGCTCGCCCGCGCGGCCGGGGCGCGCATCTTCCGCGTCCACGACGCGCGGGAGAATGCCCTCGCGCTACGCCTCGCCGAGGAGGTGCTCGCGGCCGTTCACCCGCCCAGCGCGTAGAGCGAGATCGGCGACTTGCTGCCAGCGACGTGGATGAAATGATTCTCTCGGAGCGCGTCGTGCCACCAGCGCCGCCCGGCCCCCGCGAGCGGCCGGACCAACGCGCGGGGCAGCGCGCGGCCGAGCAGTTGCATGGACTTGGCGTAAAGCTTGAGCGGGAGCTCGCGCCTTCGGCCACCGTCCTCCCACCAGCTCCACCACAAGCGGTTGAAGCGCACGTCGAGGGGCTCCCACAGCGTCGGGTCGCGCTGAAGCGCGGCGGAGACGTGCGGCTGGTCGTTGCCCAGGCGGAACGCGTCGGCCGCCTCGCCGTGCGCCGCGCGAAACTTCTCGCGCCAGTCGCGCCATGCTCCATGGACTGTCGCGAACCACGCGGCGTGTTCCCGCGTGTAAAGCATCACACCCGTGTTGAGCACGCGGGGAGAGGCACCGGGCGGCGGGAGATCGTAGTCGGCGTAGTAGGAGAGGAAGCGTTCGTCGTCGTGCGCGAATTGTGACCGCTCGTCCGCGATCTTCACGCGCGTGCTGTCCCATCCCTCCGCGGGCGAGGGCGCGGCCGGGTTGACGACCACGTCGTTGTCGAGCGTCAGCACCGCGTCAAAGCCTCGCAGCTCGGGCAATTCGAGCGGGAAGTATTTTCCCCAGTAGGGCGCGTCGGGTCGGGGGTGACGCTCGATCACGACCAGCGGCAGCGCGTGACGCCGCGTCCACTCCTCCCATCCGGGGCGCACGATCTCGAGCAATCCGCGCTGGCGCGGGTCGGGACAAACGGCGGCGACGGCGAGGCGCACGGTGCAGACAAGGTGGTGGAGCGCCACGGGGCGCGGGAAACCGGCGGCGTCAACCGCGCGCGCGACCGCTCAGCCGTAGCGCAGGGCCGCGCGTGGCGGCGTGGCGTCCTCGGGGCGATAAGGTTGATGCAGAAGGAGCTGCCGGGCACAGTGCCACAGGTAGAGCGGGTTGAGGATGACGTAGCGGCGCCACAATCGGCGCGGCTCGGCGACGAGGCGATAAAGCCATTCGAGGCCGCGGTCCTGCATCCAGCGCGGAGCCATGCGCAGGTTTCCGGCGAGAAAGTCGAACGCCGCGCCGACCGCGAGGATCGGCACTCCGACGGCCTCGCGCATCTCGTGTGCCCACACCTCCTGCCGCGGGCAGCCGAGGCCGTCGGAGTGCCGAT
>CALMOL010000217.1 GCA_937871685.1 uncultured Verrucomicrobiota bacterium | reverse complement strand
AACGCGCGCCTGCTCTCCGCCCTGCGCGCGCAGGGCGGAGAGCAGGCGCGCGTTGGCGTGCGCGCCGTTGAGCGAATGCCGGAGGAAACGGGTAGCGCGAGCGCCCTGCCTGCGGCGGCCGGCGCCCTCGCCGGACGGATCGGCCGGGGGTGGGCCGCGCGGGCCGACCGACGGCCACACCCTGCCGTCCGGCGAGGCGCCAGCCGCCGCGGGCAAGGCGCCCGCGCTCCTGGGGTTTCACCGGTCCGGGCGGGAAATCCGGCGCGACGACCTTCTCCTTTCGCCCGACGACCTCCCCACTCGGTCCGACGTCCGGCCATTTCTTTGCGACGACCGATCGTTTTCGCAGGCGGGCCTCCGGTTTTGGGAGGTCGCTGCGGTGGTTCGAGAGGTCGGCTGGCTGTTTCCCGAGGTCGGCGGCCCGTTTCGAGAGGTCATGGCCCTGAATCGAGAGGTCCGAGGGGCAAATCGGGAGGCCGGCGCGTCGTTTCCCGAGGTCATCGGACCATTTTGCGAGGCCCTCGCGCTGATCTGGCAGGTCCTTGGGCCGTTTTGCTGGATCGCCGCGGCTTCCGGCCGGCCGGCAGGGGCAAAACTTTTTTCGTTTTCCGCAAAAATCGTCCCGAGACTGACAGCTTTTGTCAGTCTGCCTGGAGGAAGCTGCCCGCGTCACCGTTTCTCGGTGATTCCTCACCGGAGGGCCGCGGCGCCGATGGGGACATCGTTCCGCGGCCTTGAGTCCTGCCCGACATGAAATCAACCACCAAAATCCTCGCCCGTTCCGGGCGCACCCCCGTCGTCGTTGCGGCGGAAAAGTGGCTCACACCGTTGATCTCTCCATCACGGCGTTGGACACGGAGTTTACTCCCATCGTCCAGCCACTTTCGGAGGCGGAGCGGCGCAACCTGCTTGGCGTCGGCCCGGCGAAGGAAACCTTCATCGGCGACTGCCTGGCCCTGGTAGCCGCCCATCCGAGCCTCGTGCCCGCCGTGGTTCCCGTCGCCGACGCCATCCGCGACTGGGCCACGCGCGAGCAACTGCTCGCGCGCCGCTGGGCGATCGCCGCGATCCTCCGCAAGATCGACGATACCCTCGCCGGCTTGGAGGGCGACTGCCACGCGACCGCCCTGGAGGCCTACCAAGTGCTCGTGCGCGGGGGCACCCGCCTCGGCGTGGAGCCGGAGGTGGCCCAGCTCCGCCAGCACTTCGCCCGCTACGGAGCGAAGCCCGCGCCAGAGAACGCCACCGGAGCCAACGCAAACAACCAAGCGGCGAAAATCGAGAGCCTCCCGGCTGCGGCAAGCGGCGAGGGTAGTTCCGCGAGTCTGGCGGCGTGAGCAGGCGCAGCGGAACCTGAGAAAACCCAGGCGGGCGCTTCCGAAGGGAGGCGCCCGCCTTTTACGTGGCCGGAGGCGAGGGGGCGCGGCGGCGGCTTGCCACAAATTCGCCCTGATTCGTCCGAATACGCCCGACCGCCGCCCAGTCGAAGGGCGCCCGACGGACTTATCTATCTCACCGTGGCCAGCCGTAGTATGCAATCTTTGCGACTTCCCGAAGTCGCCGCTCCATGGAACCCGACGCCCACATCCGCTCGCACCTCGCCGCCCTTTCCGCCCATCTCCGCAGCCGGCGCGACGCGGTGCTCGACGCGTGGATGAAGGCCACGGCGGCGGACCCGGCCATCACCACCGCGGCGGCGCTCACGCGCACGGAGTTTCGCGACCACATCCCGGCCGTGCTCGACGCCTTCGCGCGCGCCCTGGCGAAAGGGCCGGCCAACGGCGGCCACAACGCCGCGGTGGGCGCCATCGAGGAAGAGGCGCGCGAGTTCGGCGCCAAGCACGGCTTGCAGCGCTGGCAGCGCTCGTTTCACCTGCGCGAGCTGATCGGCGAGTGGGGTCACCTGCATTTCTGCTTCCTGCGGGAGCTGGACGACTATTTTGCCGCTCATCCGGACGTGCCGCCGGCGGTCGCTCCCGCGGCGCGCGCCGAGCTGGTGCGCCTGGTCCACGGCGGCCTCACCGAGAGCGCCGACCAATACTCGCGCCTCGGCCGCGACGAGGCGGCCGGCCATGCGCGCGACCTCCAGCGCGCCGTGGCGAACGCGAGCGAGCTGGACCGCCTCCGCGGCGAGCTGCTCCGCCAGAGCGTCCACGACCTCGGCGGCTCGATGCAAAACGTGCATCTCTCGGCCGAGGAGCTGGCGGACCCCACGCTGCCCGAGGCAGACCGCACCGAGCTCACCGGCATCCTCCTGCGCGGCGTGGACTCGCTGCGCTCGATGCTGGCCGAGCTGATGAACCTCGCGCGGCTGGAGGCCGGGCAGGAGAAACGTCAGGTCAACTCCTTCGATGCCGCCGGCGTGGCCACGGCGGTGTGCGAGGGGGCGCGCCCGCTGGCCATCCACCGCGGCCTGCACCTGCGGGCGGAGGGGCCGCCGGGCCTGCGGGTGTCCGGCGACGCCGGCAAGATGGCGCGCATCCTCCAGAACTTGCTGAACAACGCGCTCAAATACACCGAGCACGGGGGCGTGACGGTGCGCTGGAACGAGCGCGACGCCGAGCATTGGATGCTGGAAATCCAGGATACCGGCCCGGGCCTTTCCCGCGGTCCCGGCGCGCCCATCATGCGCGACCTCCAGCAGGCCACCTCCGGCGCGCGCGAGGCCGAGGCGAGGGCGGGCGACACGCAGGCGGCGGAGAAAATCGCGCTGCCGCCCGAGCGCCTGCCGGCGCGGCAGAAGGCCGGCGAGGGCATTGGCCTGTCCATCGTGAAGCGCCTGTGCGAGCTGCTCGACGCGGGGCTGGAGCTGGAAAGCCCGCCGGAGGGCGGGACGCTTTTCCGGGTGACTTTCCCCAGCAGCTACCCGGCGGACGCGGACGGGAATCCGCCGGCCAGCCGCTGAATTCGGACGCGCGCTCCTCGCCCGCCGCCGGCCGCAACCGGCCGTGGACAAGCGGTCGCGATGAATGCGATGGTCCGCTCGCTGTTCGCGCGATCCAACTTGCCCGACCCGACCATGAAACAAACCGACCTGAAGATCGAAGGCATGCGCTGCGACGGCTGCGCGACCGGCGTGCGCGACGCGCTCCAGCACGTCCCCGGCGTCCACCATGTCATCGTGGACCTCGTGTCCACGCGGGCCTCCATCGAGCACGAGGACACCGTCACGCTGGAGGCGCTGGCCGCTTCGGTCCGCGGCGCGGGCTACACCGCCGCGCTGCCGCTCGAATAACTCGCGGAGGGGAAGACGGCGCGGGCACGGCCATCTGAGCGGGTGCGCACAAATAGCTGGGGACCGCGGTCCGTGTCGCGGAGCGACACTTGCCGGGAGCCGGGGGGTTCCTTCCCCGGAACTGATCCCCAACGCGAGCCGCGGCGCGGAGCGACGTTTGCGGCAGGCCGGCCTCGTCGTCGCGGCCACGCTCTGGCAGGCATCGCTCCGCGACGCCGAACTGAGGATGGTGGCATTCCGGGGGATGAATCCCCCCGCTACCGGCAAGCGTCGCACTCCGACGCACCGAGTTGCTTTTTCGCGCGCAGTCAGCGTCTTGCCGGCGGGCGGGCGTCTTGGCTGGGCCGCGCCGCGCCGCCGGAAAAGGCGCGGCAACCACGCTATGCGCGCGGCGCGCCAATTTTCTCGACACCCGCGGGCGAAGCTGGCATCAAGGACCCACTTCCCCTCCCGCCATGATCCTCCAAGTCGGCTCCACGGGCAGCGCCGTCGCGCAGCTTCAATCCTCGCTCAACCAGCTCGCCGACGCGGGCCGCTTCACGCTGCCCAAGTCCAAGCTCAGCACGGACGGCATCTTCGGCGAGGGCACCGAGGCGGCGGTGATCGCCTTCCAGAAAAAGTTCGGCCTCGACGCGGACGGCGACGCCGGGCCGGCCACGCTCGCGCGCATCGACGTCGAGCGCGGGCGCCTGCTGGAGGCAGACACGCCCGCCGTGCCGCCCGCGGCGCGGGACCAGGCCATCGCCAGCCTGCTCGCCCTCGCGCAGGCCGAGGTGGGCACGCGCGAGGTGGGCGGCAACAACTGCGGCGCGCGCGTGCGCGACTACCAGCGCGCGTCCGACCTGCGCCCGCTGGACGCC
>CALMOL010000216.1 GCA_937871685.1 uncultured Verrucomicrobiota bacterium | reverse complement strand
TCCAAAACCTCCCGCGGCAGGCTTGGAACCTCCCGTGGCCGGTTCAAAACCTCCCTCGACAGGTCTGGAACCTCCCGCGGCTGGTTTGCGACGACCCACTGGCACGTCCAAAACCTCCCGCGGCAGGTCTGAAACCTCCCGCGGCGGGTTCGGAACCACCCACTGGCACGTCCAAAACCTCCCGCGGCAGGTCTGGAACCTCCCGCGGCCACTTCCGAACCACCCACTGGCCAGTGCGGAACCTCCCGCGAGAGGTTTGGAAGCGGCCCCGCGGGACCTACCGCGGAGCTCCCCGCGCCACGCCAAAGCCGCGGCCGGGGCACGAGCTCTTCCGCAACGACCGCCCGCCAGGCATGCCGAAGGCCAGCGGCCTGATTCCGCGCGTGAAGCGATCGCTCCTGGGCGTGAACTCCGCCAAAGCCTTCAGAGGGTCGTCCGGTATTCCGGATACTTCGGAGGGTTCGGGGGCAGGAGTTCGCCGAGCTTCACCACCACAATCTTGGAGAGGCGGGCGCCCTTCACCTGCACCTCGCCGAACTCGGCCGGCGGGATGTTCCGCTCCTCCAGTTGCTCCATGCTGCGGCAGTCTTGCCGGACCGCCCGCACGAACATCTGCCCATCCTCCGTGAAGATGAGGGTGTAGAGGGTCTCGACGTTTGGCGCCTCCTCTTGGACGAGGGGAAATTCTCGGATCGTGTGCATCGGGTCGTCGGGAAGCTTGGCCAGCGTCCGCCCTTTGCCAAGGGGCGGAGACGGGCGCAAGTTGGGCGAAAAGCTTTCGCCCCCGCTTCTCCTTGCTCCTCCCCCGCAGCCGGAGCCGATCAAGTTTGGCGCCTGGTCGCAAGCGCCCGCGGGGCGCGATCTTTACTGACGGCAACGCGGGCGAGCCGAGCTCGCCGCGTCCGACTGGCGACGGCCGCGCCGTTCCTCCGTGCCCTCCGTGCCTCCGTGGCTAGAATCCGCCCATGTTCGTCGATTTCATTCGCATCCACGCCCGGGCCGGTGACGGCGGCAATGGCGCGAGCTCCTTCCGCCGCGAGACCTTCGTGCCCAGGGGGGGGCCGGACGGCGGCGACGGCGGCAAGGGCGGCGACGTGATCCTGCGCACCGATCCCAACGTGGACACGCTCGCCGCGTTCTACTACGACCCCAAGCTCCACGCCCGCCCCGGCAACGGCGGCGGCGGCCGCGAGCGCTCCGGCAAGAATGCCCCCGACAAGATCGCCCTCGTCCCGCCGGGCACGCTCGTTTACCGCCTCCCGGCCCATCTCCGACCGGCGACGACCGACGTCGCCTACGAGGCCGCCGAGGGCCGCGCCGACGACCCCATTCCCGAGCCGGCCGCGCCGCCGCCGCGCGACCTGAAGAAGGAAGACCTCGAGTTGGTCGCCGACCTCGTCACGCCCGGAGAAGACTTCGTCCTGTGCAAGGGCGGCAAAGGCGGCAAGGGCAACGTCCACTTCAAGAGCCCCCAGAACCAAGCCCCCACGCGCGCCGACGACGGCGTGCCCGGCGAGGTCGGCTGGTTCTACCTCGAGCTGCGCCAGATCGCCGACGTGGGCCTCGTCGGCTACCCGAACGCCGGCAAGAGCACCCTGCTCGGCGCGATCTCCGCCGCGCACCCGAAGGTGGCCGCGTATCCCTTCACCACCCTGCACCCGAACGTGGGCGTGGTAGAGCGCCCCGGCTGGCGCCGCTTCACCGTGGCGGACATCCCCGGCCTCATCGACGGCGCGCACCGCAACGTGGGCCTGGGCCACGAGTTCCTGCGCCACGTCGCGCGCTGCCGCGTGCTCCTCTTCGTGCTCGATGTCGCCGGCTCCGAGGGCCGCGACCCGCTGGAGGATCTGGAACACCTGCGCAAGGAGCTCAAGCTCTACGATCCCACGCTCGCCGCGCGGGCTTGGCACATCGTAGCCAACAAGGCCGACCTTCCTGAAGCCGAGATCAACCTCACCCGCCTGCGCGCCAAGCGTCGCAAGGCCCGCGTCTTCGCCGTGTCCGCGCGCGAGAAGCAGGGGATCGAGGAATTGCTCGCCGGGCTCGACAAGGAACTCGGCCGTTCCGTCGCTCCCAAGGAGGGCTGACCGCTCGTCGCCGCCGTGTGGGCAGATGGATCTCCGGCGGAATCCCGCTCATGACGAACGAACCATGCTCGCGCCCCCGCGTAGCCCTCGTGACGTGCGAGGCGCTGCCGCAGCTCCACGAGGATGACCAGTTGCTGGCGGTCGCGCTCGACGAGATTGGCATCGATGCTCGACCCGTCATCTGGAGCGACGCGGGCATCGACTGGCTGGCCTTCAACGCGCTGGTGATCCGCTCGCCGTGGGACTATTTCACGCGCCCCGAGGAGTTTCACGCGTGGCTGAACGCCCGGATCGCGAGCGGCGTGCGGATGTTCAACGCGGGCGAAGTCCTCGAATGGAACTTCGACAAGCGTTACCTCCAAGACTTGGCCGCGGCGGGTGCCCCGTCCATCCCGACGATCGTCGTGCCACCGGGCGAGTGCCCGGACATCGCGGCGCTCGCCGGCGCGCGGGGATGGGATGAAATCGTGGTGAAGCCCACGATCTCGGGAGGCGCCTATCAAACGCACCGCTTTCGGATCGGCGACGCCGCCCGATACCGCGAGGACATCGCGCGAACGCTGCGGGACCGCGGCGTCTTGGTCCAGCCCTTCCTGCCGGAAATCCTGAGCGCGGGAGAACTCTCGCTCCTGTTCTTCGACGGCGTCTTCTCCCACGCCGTCTGCAAGCGCCCCAAGGAGGGCGACTACCGCGTGCAATTCCAGTTCGGCGGGACCAGCGAAACCGTCGAGGTGCGCGACGAATGGATTGCGGGAGCGCGCGCCTGCATCGCGGCCGCACCCGCGCTTCCCGTCTATGCGCGCGTCGATGGCGTGGTCCAGGACGGGAAGTTTTTGCTCATGGAGCTCGAGGTCTTCGAGCCGCTCATGTTTCTGGCCCGGCATCCCCTCGCGCCCGGCCGCTTCGCGCGCGCGATCCAAGGCCGCCTCGGTCTGGCGGAATGACGGCCGGCTCGCTTGTCGGAGCAGCGTCGTGGCGTTGGATGGCTCATGCCAACGCGCAATCAAGCGTGTGACTTCGGAGCCGCGTCAGCGGCGATCCGAACGTAGCCCGCGCTTCAGCGCGGGGACTTCGCCGCCCTTGCGAATCCCGTCGCGTCAGCGATGACCGAGCGCCTCCGGCCAGGTGCGTTCAAGCGTCACTGACGCGACGCGGGCCACGTTGGCCGAGCCCACCCCGCGCGGAAGCGCGGGGCTACGTTCGGATCGCCGCTGACGCGGCTACACTTGCGACGTGAGATTGCGCGTTGGCATCACACGGCGCCGTCTCGGGCAAAGGCGAGGGAACGCACGGAAGATCTTGCTACGGATTCACCACGATGCGGACGAAGCCCTTGGGGTCGGCGGAGGGGGCGACGAAGGTCAAGGACACGCCGGTGGCGGTGCCGGAGCCTTGCTGGCGGCTCAGGGGGACGAAGGGCGCGACGAGGTCGCTGGAGCCTTCCAGCGTGTAGCCGTGGCCGGCGTAGCCATCGATGGTGATCGTCATCGCGCCGCCGGGCATGGCGCGCGTGATGGAGGTGATGCGCACGAGGCTGGGCAGCAGCACCACGCCGTTGGGGCCGTTGGTGAAGTTGGCCGGCAGCGTGTAGGCGCCGGCGGTGATGAGGTCGAGCACGCCGTTGTTGACGAAGGAGGTGGCGCTGCCGGCGTTCAGCGTGGCGCCGCTGGTGAGGCGGATGGTGCCGTTGTTGACCACGGCGCCGGTGAGCGCGAGGGCGCCGGCAGAGCGCGTGGACAGGCCGCCGGCGGCCACGGTGAGGTCAGAGCCGGAGTAGGTGGCCTTGTAGTCGAGGGAGCCGAGGATGACGCCGTTGGCGGTGAAGGAGCGCGCGGCATTCACCACGAAGACGCCGGGCAGCGCGCTGACGTCGAGGGTGCCGCCGTTGTCGATGACGATGGGGCCGTTGGAGCCGAGGGTGCCCGCGCCGGCGAGGGCGAGGGTGCCGAAAGAGACGCGGGTGGTGCCGGTATATGAGTTGGCGGCGCTCAGGCGCAGCGTGCCGGCGCCGGTCTTGGTCAGGCCGCTGGGGGTGATCTGGACGGTTGCATTGGACCCATCTCGCAACGCGGCGGAAATCGTCAGGTCGGGCGCGGGGCTGCCGGTCGCGTCGGTCACGAAGAAGGTGGTGGCCCCGGCGATGCCGTCGAGCAGCACGTCGTTGTTGGTGCCGGAGGGGGCGGTGATGGAAGAGGCGCTCGTGCCGCCCACGGAAACGGTGCCGCGCAGTTGCCACGCGCGGAAAGTCGGGTTGGAGCCACCGAGGCCACGCAACTCCGCGCCGTTGTTGAGCGTGAGATTGCTCAGGGTGGTGAACACGTTGCCGTTTTCCGCGCGGGCGCCGTCGAGGACGACCGCGTTGGCGGGGAGGGCAGCGGCGTTGCCGAAAGTGTCGTTGCGCGCGAAGGAGATCACCGTGCCGGGGGCAGCGGCGAGGTTGCCGGCGGCGGTGCCGTTCGCGTAGAGCGATCCACTACCGGCAAACTGGAGCGTGCCGCTGCTCAGCGTGGTGGGTCCGGCGTAGGTGTTGGACCCGGTGAGGACGCGCGTGCCGGTGCCGGAGATGACGACGCCGATGGCGCCACCGCCCCCGCCGCCGATGACGCCGTCCCAGGCGGTGGTGCCGGAGTGGGTCATGGTGAGCGTGGACGCGAGCGCGCCGGAATTGATGATCGCGCCGCTGCCGGTGAGGCTGGCAAGCGTCGGGGAAAGGCCGAAGAGATCGAGGGTGCCGCCGCCGCTCACGGTGAAGGGCCCGGAGCCGAAGGTGCCCGCGCCGCTCGCGCGCAGCGTGCCGTCCGCGACCGTCACGCCGCCGGTGAAGGTATTCGCCCGCGTGAGGACGAGCGTTCCCGGGCCGACCTTCGTGAAGGCGCCCGCGCCAGTGAGCATGCTGTCTAGGGTGACGGTGCGCCCGTCCGCGACGCCCAGCGAGAGGCTCTGGCCGGCAGCGATGGCGGCGAAGGGATTGGAGAAGGAGCCGTTGAAGTCGAAGCCAAGCGCCGCGCCGTTGGCGACCGCGACGGCGCCGGCGCCGAGGGTATTCGCAGCGGGAATGTAGAGCGCGCCGCCGTTGATCGTCCCTCCGGCGAAGGAGGAGCCGGTGGCGAGCGTGAGCGTGCCCGCGCCAGTCTTCACGATCGGGCCGGCGCTGGTGACGGCGTTGCCCAGCGTGACGGACTGGGACGCGTCAACGCTGAGCGCGAAGGGGCTGCCGGCGGTGATGGAGGAATTGAAGGCGAAGGTGCCGCCCACGGAGAAGCCGAGGGTGCCGCCGCCGAAGGTCACGGGGCCGGTGCCGAGCGCGCTGCCATTTCCCGCGGTGACGGTGCCGGCGTTGAGGCGCGTGCCGCCGAAGAAGGTGTTCGCGCCGGTGAGGGCCATCGTGCCCGCGCCGGTCTTGATGATCCCGCCCGCGCCGGAGACGCCGGCGGAGATCGTCAGCGTGGCGCCGGTGTCCACGTTGAAGGTGCTGGTCAGGTTGTTGTTGTCGGTGCGCAGCTCGACGCGGCCCTCGATCTTCGGCGTGGTGCCGGCGACGACGTTTACCGCGGTCGGCTGCCCGGCCGGCCCGCCGAAGCTCAGGTTCGAGAGGGCCGTGGTGCTGGGATTGCCGCTGTTGGAGCGCAGCGTGCCGCCATTGAGCGTGTAGGTCACGCCCCAGCCCATGCTGCCCTGGGCGTCGTTGCTGAGGATGCCGTTGCCGTTGAGCACCACCGCGGTCAGCGATTGGCCGGCGTTGTAGCCCATGGAATCGATCACCGTGCCGGAAACCGTTCCGCCGGAGTTGATCGTCAGGCCGCCGCGGAGGGTGCCGAGGCCGTTGCCGTTGGCGCCCAGGACGAGCGTGCCGCCGTTGACGACGGTGCCACCGGTGTAGGTGTTGCCGGCCAGGAGCGAGAGCGTGCCCGTGCCGGCCTTGATGAGCGTGGGCGTGCCGTTGCTGTTCGTGATGACGGCCGGAATGTTCAGCGTGGCGCCCGCGTTCACGGTGAAGGTGTTTGAGGTGTTGCCATTGTCGCCGCGCAGGTCGATACGGCCGCGGATCTCGGAGGCCGCCGCGCCGGTGGCCAGCACGCTCGTGTTCGCGTTGGGTTGCACGCCCGCCCCGGGGCCGCCGAAGGCCCAGCGCGGACTGAGGGGATCAGCGGTGCCGCCGTTGGCAGTCATGATCGCGCCGTTGTTCAGCGTGTAGGCCACGCCCCAGCCCTGGTCGTTGGCGGCAGTGTGGTTGAGCGTGGCGGCGTCCACCGTGACGGCGTTGAGCTTGCGGCCATTGGCGTAGCCGAAGGCGTTGGTCACCGTGGCGTTCACGGTGGTGCCGGGGTTGATCGTGAGCGCGCCGACGAGGGTGCCGAGGCCACCGTTGTTGCCCGCGAGGTTGAGCGCGCCGCCGTTCACGACCGTGCCGCCGGTGAAAGTCGAAAGGCCGGTGAGCGTTTGCGTGCCGGTGCCGGTCTTGGTCAGCGCGAGCAAGCCGGGGAACAGGCCGCTGCCGATTTCGTCTGGGCCGGCGGTGCCGTCGCGCAGGAGGGAATCGCACTGGAGGCCGGAAGCGTTGTCGGAGCCGAACGTGAGCGTGGCCGTGGTGTTGTAGGCGTCGTTGAAGATCGCGCCGGCGCTCGACCCTTGGAAGCTGCCGACCGTGGGCGAGATGCCGTTGAGGTCGATCTGGCCGGAGAAGGAGATGGCGAGATAATTCGTCGTGGCGCCCAGGCAGCCGGCCACGCCGAGGCGGAGCACGCCGCCGAACACTTGGGTGCCGCCCCCGAGGGGGCCGGCGCCATAGGTGTTGACGCCAGCGAGGGTGAGCGTGCCGGTGCCCGTCTTGGTGAGGTTGTTTCGCACGGCCGGGTCGCCGTGAAGGCGATCCACGATGGTGCGGTTGACGATGGCGCTGTTGCCGGCGCCGCCGACCGCCAGGCTCCCGCCGAAGAAGATGCCCGTGCCGGCGCCGGTGCCGGAGCCGGAGCCGCGCCCGTTGAACGAGGGAGTCGTGAAGCCGGCGGCGCCGCCCGTCACGCTGCCGCCGGAAAAGGAGCAGTCCTCGGCCTGGAA
>CALMOL010000215.1 GCA_937871685.1 uncultured Verrucomicrobiota bacterium | reverse complement strand
GGGAAGTGCAGGTCGTCGGTGACGACGGTGACCGTCCCGTCCGGATCGACGCGCTTGAGCGACGCCGTCCGCGCCTCGCCCCCGCCCATCAGGTCCATCCCGAAGTCGCCGACGAAGCCCCGGCCGGCCGCGTCCACGCCCAGGCCGCCGGGCGCGCCGGGCATGCCGCCGGTGTTTCGGGCGAGGATGGAATTGTGGCAGGCGGTGGTGGAGTTCGTGTTGGCGAAGACGCCGGCGCCGCCGGTGGTGGCGTTGCACACGTTGAAGGCCACGGTGCAGGCATCGAGCGTGGCGCCGTTGGCGGCGCCGTTGCCGAAGTTTGCCAGGCCGCTGCCGAAGCCGGTCTCGACGATGTTGCCGGAGAGGGTGCAGTTCGTGGCGGCGAGGGCGGCGATGCTGTAGATCCCGCCGCCGCCGCTCTGGGCGGCGCTCATGGTGCGGTTTCCCGTGACCGCGCAACGCACGAGCGTGAGGGTGCCGCTGACGTGACAGATGCCGCCGCCCTGGGCGACGTTGCCGTTGGCGAGGACGGTGTTGCCGCGGATGGCGGCATCGGTGATCGAGCCCGTGCCGAGGTTGAAGATTCCCCCGCCGCGTGACTGGGCGGTGTTCGCGTCGATGCTGCCGCCCTGGATGAAGAGCGGGCCGCTGCTCATGATGCCGCCGCCGCGCTGGGCGGCGGTGTTGCCGGAAACGCGGCAATTGACGAGGGCGAGCGTGGACGTGCGGCTGCCGGAGTCGCCGCCCCAGACGGCGGCGCCTTCCTGGGCGTTGTTGCCGGAGAGGGTGGTGCGCACCAGCGTGATGGTGGGGCTGGCGCCCGCGAGGCCCGAGCTGGCGATCCCGCCGCCCTGCGCGATGGCGGCGTTGTTGGAGACCAGGGAGTCGATCACGCGGAGGATCGCGCCCGGCGCCGCGGCGAGGCCGCCGCCAATGGGGGCGGAGTTGCCGGTGATCACGCAGCCGACCACGGTGAGCGGGCCGCCGTTCGCGAAGATGCCGCCGCCGGGGTTGGTCGCGCCGGTGGTGGCGCCGCCGGTGACGGTGACGCCGGAGAGGGTGGAGCCGGTGGTGCGCACGATGAAGGTGAAGACGCGGTCGCTGCCGCTCCCGCGGACCGTGAGTTGGTCGGCGCCGGGCCCGTGGATGTGGAGGTCCTTGGTGCTGACGGTAAGCTCGGAGGCGAGCTGGATGGTGGCGGGCAGGGGGACGGCGAACTCGATGGTGTCGCCGCTCTGCGCGCCGGAGAGGGCGGCGCGCAGGGTGCCGGGGCCGCTGTCCGCGGTGCTGGTGACCGTGATGGTGGCGGCGGAAGCGGCCGCGGCGCCGAGCAGGGAAAGCAGGCCGGCGAGGCGGAGGGAACGAGGGAGGATCCACATGCCGCCATGCTGAAGGACGGGGATTTGAAATGCAACCGGACGGGGAAGGTAGAAACGGGAACTCACGGAACCGGTGGTGTCGCTGCGCTCGACCACCGGCTGGTGGCTGGCATGCCTCCGGCGTGGCTCGCACGAATGACGCCAACCAGAGGAGTCGGATCGTTTCACCCTTGATCGTCGATTCCCTTAGGGGGCCAGAAAGAGCCCGGCATTTTTGGGCCTCGGGAAATTCTTGGTTGCCGCCGGCGCATCGCTCCGCTCATCCTGCCGCATGAGCCAGCCAAATCCTCCTGTCCCCGACCTGGAAGACGAGTTCGCGTGCCTGCAGCAGGGCGTGCAAAGGTTCGGCACGGCGCTGGACGCGATGGACCGCGGCGGGCCGGTGAAGGAGCTCGAGGCCGAGGGCCACGAACTGATCCGCGGCGCCTTCGCGCGCGCGCCGCGGTTGAACCAGCTGCTCCCGAAACTCGCGGCCAAGCTCTGGGCCGGCGTTTCCGTGGCGGACGACGGGTTCAAGATCCAAGCCGAGATCGAGGCCGCGCGCCAGCTCCTGCGCGCCGAGGCGAACCCCGCCTGCTACTGCCTGGCGGACAGCGAGACTCCCTACCCGTGGTCCTACAACAAATACGAGTCGCTCGCCTCGCGCACCGATCCGAACAATTCGGCCGTGAGCTACGCCACGATCCGCTGCAAGCAGTGCGGCCGCTGCTACGAGGTGCAGGACGATTCCACGCCGGCCACGCATTCCATCTGCCGGTGGCGGCCGGCGCCGGACTCGGCCAAGGCCAGTTGAAACCGGAGCGCCTTCAAGCCGGCAGCCCTTGGTCTCCGGGCATTCGGGACCATCGGGAGAATCCTCGGTCAAAGGGGGCAGGCGATGAATCCTGACACTTTGAGGGGACGAAGGAATGCTTGTCAGCGCACCTCCACCGCGTGGTCCCCGGCGCACCGGCGTCGCTCGATCTAGCCGCGGAGCGGCGACTCACGTCAGCGTCGCTTCGCGGCCCCCGAGCGATGAATTCCGAAAGAGGTCCATTGCCAAATCTGGCCGTCGTCCGCCGCGCGTAATCCCACTTCCCGGGCGGCGACCGCGCCCTGCCCAAGCGTGCCGAGCAGCCGCGCCAGCGCGGGCGGGAGCTGCGCGTCCACGCGGAGTTTCACGCCGCGGCCCAGAGCACGCTGTGGTTGGCCTGCGCGGCGGCGTATTGCAGGCAGGCCCGGATGTCTTCCGCCTCCAGGTCTGGGTAACCGGCGAGGATTTCCGCGACGGGCACATCGGCCGCGAGGAGCTCGAGCACTTCCTTGACCCGGATGCGCATCCCGCGAATGCAGGGTCGGCCGCCGCATTGCGCGGGGTTGAAGGTGATGCGGTCGAGGTAGCTCATGTCGAAGGATAGCGCACCCACCGGCGAAGGAATAGCCGCAGGCCATTTCGCCGGCGAGACCAAGTCCGCCAAGTTCCCAACGGGAAGGCCGGGCGGGCTTTGCTCCGTTGCCATCGACCTGGGACTGGCTTCCCTGCGCCCCCCTCCCCCGGCGAAAACCGCGTCTGGCGGATGCCACGACTTGCCTTTCCCGCCTCGCCCGGCGCGCGCATCTTCCGGCGTGCGCGCGCGCCTGATTCTCCTCCTCGCGGTTTTCCTCGCCGCGATTCCCGCCGCGGCCCGCGGCGCACCCACGCCCTCGGTGGAGGCGACCGGGTTTTTCGCGAAGGGCCGCGCCGCGATGCGCGCGCACCAGTATGAAGAAGCGGCCTCGTGGCTGGAGAAGGCCGCCGCGGCGGCGCCCGAGCGGAGCGAATATCACCAGTGGCTTGGCCGCGCGCTCGGGCTCTACGCCGCGCGCGCCGGCATGGCGAAGGGCCTGCGCCTGGCCGGCCGCGTGCGCTCGGAAATGGAGCGGGCCGTGGCGCTCGATCCGGCCAACCTGGAGGCCAAGCGCGACCTCGCCATCTACTTCACCGCCGCCCCCGCCGTGGTCGGCGGCTCGAAGGACAAGGCCCGCGCGCTGGTCGCCGAGATCCAGGCGCGCGACCCTGCCTTCGGCTGGCTGACCGAGGGGGACCTCCTCGTCGCGGCGGACAAGATCACGGACGCGACGGCTTGCTACGCCAAGTCCGCGCGCTCCAACCCCGCCCGACCGGACGCCTTCCTGCGCCTGGCGCTCGTCGCGCAGCGCGACAAGGAATGGGAGCGCGCCTTTTCCCACCTCGACCGCGCGCTGGCCGTCAGCCCCGCGCATCCCGGCTCCGTTTTCCAGGTCGGCCGCACCGGCGCGATGTCGGGCCAGCAGCTCGACCGGGCCGAGGCGGCCCTGCGGCGCTACTTCACGCTGCCCTCGGACTACGACGACCCGCCGCCCGCCGCCGCGCGCTTTCGCCTGGGGCAAGTGCTGGAGAAGAGGGGCGACCGCGCCGCGGCGAAGGCGGAATACGAGGCGGCGCTGCGCCTGGACCCCCAGAACAAGGGGGCCCGCGCCGCGCTGGCCAAGCTGGGCGGGTAGTGGCGCGGGCGCGGGAATTTCCCTTGACGCCCACGCGCCGCCGGCCCCAGCATTCGCCTCGTATGACGCACCGCCTTTGCCTGCTTGCCGCCGCGGCGGCCGTTTCCCTGCTCGGCGCCGCTTTGCCCGCGCGGGCGCAGGTGCTCCAGATCGACGATGGCACGGCGGAGACGGCGGTCGGGGTGACGAACAATTTCCCCACGGCCGCATATTTAAATTCCTTCCAAACCCCCGCGCCCGGCACCACGGTGGTGAGCGCGGTGCAGATCGCGTTCGGCGCGCCGGGCACCACGAGCCCCAATCCCAACGGCCTGCCCATCATGGTCTATCTGTGGAGCGACCCGAACGGGGACGGCAACCCGTCCGACGCGCAGGTGCTCGGCAGCGTGGCCGGGGTGATTTCCTCGGCCAACACCAACACGTTCGTGTCCTTCGCGCTGCCCTTCAGCCCGCAGCTCATCACGACGCAGAATTTCTTCGTCGGCTTTTCCTTTGCCAACATCGCGACGCCGGAGCCGGCGCCGGCTGGGCTGGATCAAACCGCGCCCCTGGCCAACCGAAGCTTCGCGGGGTTTTACCCGGGCACGTTTGACCCAAACAATCTGGGCGGGAACGGCGGCATCCTGGCGCCGATCGAGAACTACGTCCCCGGCAACTTCCTGATCCGCGCCGACCTCGCCGCGGTGCCGGAGCCGGCCACCGTGCTCGGCGGCGCGCTGGCCGTGGGCGCGCTCGGCTGGCATTTCCTCCGCCGTCGGCGCGTCCCGGCGGGCGCGTGACCGCGGTCTGGGCAGGTTTCTCGGCCCGCTTGGCCGCCGCCCTCCTGGCCGTGGGCGCGGCCCTGGTCCTTTGCCCGGCGGCCCCGGCGCAACTGGTGGAGGTGGCGGAGTCGCGCACGGATCCGCTGAACGCCGAGGCTTACATCCGCATCGTCAACCCGCTGGGCGGCGTGCGCGTGGAGGTGTGGGACCGCGACGAGGCAAAGCTCGAGGTGATGCGCCGCGCCGAGGCGCGCGAGCTGTTCCCCTTCCTCCAGGTGGAGGTGGAAACGGGCTGGAATCGCTTCCAGGTCACGGTGAGCGCCTTGCCCGTGCCCGGCGTGCCGCCGGGCGTGGACATCGGCGAGGTGAACCTCGTGCTCACGGTGCCACGTCCCGTGACCATCGAGCTTCTGGAAGCGCGGAGCGGCGTGGTGCGCGTTTCCGGCGTGCGCGGCGCGGTGACGGCCTCGACGACCTCGGGCAATCTCCAGGTCCAGCGCCTCGCCGGAAACGTGGACCTGCGCACCGAGATCGGCGCGCTCTGGGCGCAGTTCGACCTCGTGCGGGACGAGCAGCGCCTGCGCCTTGCCTCCGCCGCGGGCAGCATCCGCCTGGGCTTGCCGTCTGACGTGGCTGCCAACCTGCGCGTGCGCTGCGGCGGGCCGCTTAAGTGCGGCTTCGACGTGCCGATCCGCGAGGAGGAGGGCGCCGTGGTCATCTCCGCCGAGCTGAACACCGGCGGCGCGCTCGTCGAGGTGACGAACGCGCGGGGGAGGACGGAGATCCTGAAGAGGTGAAGGGCGGAAAGCTTCAGGCTTCAAGGGGAAGGCAGAGAGGAAGAAGGGCGGAAGGATGGCCGAGGCGGAACGGTCCTCGGGTTCTTTCCATTTCTTCCCTCTTCCTTTCGGCCCTTCCTTGAAGCCTGAAGCTTGAGGCTTTTCCGCCCTTTCCCCTCTACTTCCATTCCAGCACCGCGCTCACGCTTCGGTGGTCGGAGCACTCCGGGCCGGTCGTGCCGGCGGCGGCGGAGGCCACGCGCGCACGGTTCCCGAGAAAGAAGATGTGGTCGAAGGTTGCCGGCGGGTAGCGGCCGTGGCCGGGCATGGAGATGCGCTCGTGCGGGCCGAGGATCGCCAGCGCCCAGGTGTAGCCGGCGCGCAGGATCTCGTGGAGCGTTTGCTCCCTCCCGAAGCGCGAGTCGTCGAGCGAGGTGTTGAAGTCGCCGCCGAAGACGGTCGTGGCCTCGCCCATCGGCGCGTAGGCGGCCTGCATGGCGCGGGAATGGGCGAGGAGCTGGCGCGACATTTCCAGGCGCACGTTCTCGTTGGGCGGCTCGCCGGGGTCGGGGCGGCGGTTGCTCTTGAAGTGGACGGAATAGACGAGGAGCACGCGGCCGGGCGCGGCCTGGTAGGCGGCGAAGGCGAAGCCGCGGCGCGGCTTGAACCCGGCGGCGTCCTTCTTCCAGTCCTCGCCCCACGCGCCCAGGCAGGGCAGGCGGGAGGCGATGGCGCACTGCTGGAGCGCCACGTTGCCGTCCTTGTCGTGGAATTGCGCGCACACGTTCAAGGCGAGACCGGGCGTCTTGGCCACGGCGAGCGCGGCGGCGTCCCAGTTGCGGATCTCGCTCATGCCCATCACGTCGGGCGCGAGCTTGGCCACCTCCGGCTGGACGGTCGCGGCATGCTCCGCCTGCTCGGCCGGGCTGGCTTCCGGCTTGTGGCCGGGAAACCATTCCAAGTTCCAAAACGAAATGCGGACCTGCGCCTTTCCCGCGGGGGCTTGCGCCGGCGCGCGGGGAACGAGGAGCAGCGCGAGCGCGGCAAGGGGGAGGAGGAAGCGGCGCATGACGGCAGGCGGGAGGAAAGAACCTGCGACGCAATCCGCCAACGGAAATTCATGGGAGACCAGTTTCGCAGCCCCGCGACCCGCCAGCGCCAGGCTGATCCCGAGACGTGTCCCGGCTTCTGAGAGGCGTCCCGTTGTCGAGGCCTCCCTGTCCGCGAAGCGGACGTGCCGCCTCGACAACCCTGCCGGCACCGCGGTGGACGGCAGCCTTGACGCCGCGCCTCGCCTCACTCTGCCGGCTCCGGCTTCGCGGCCGCCGAGCGGGCGGCGGATTCGGCGCGCAGCTCGCGCAGGTTGCCCCACACGAAGCAGACGACGGCCACGCAGATGCACGAGTCGGCCACGTTGAAGGCAGGCCACGCGGGGCCGTTGTCGCCAAGGTGGAAGAGCAGGAAGTCGATGACGTGCCCGTGCCAAAGGCGGTCGGTCAGGTTGCCGAAGAGGCCCGGCAGCAGCAGCGCGACGCCCCAGCGCTGCCAGGCGCCGCCGAGCAGCTTGGCGTGGTGCAGCGCCCAGATCAGCCCCGCGGCCACCGCGGAAAGGACGATGAAGAACGTGTTGTTGTCCTTGCCCAGGCCAAACGCCGCGCCGGTATTCGTCCAATACACGAAGTGGAAGTATCCGGGGATCACCGCGATCGGGTCCAGGATCTTGTAGTGCGCCCACCACTTCGTCGCCTGGTCCAGGGCGTAGAGCGGGACGGACACCGCCGCGAGCAGCAGGCCCAGGCGGGCGTGGGCGAAGAAGGCGCGCATCGTTTCGCTTCGGAAAAAAGGAACCGGAGTCGACGGGGCTCGAACCCGCAACCTCCGCCGTGACAGGGCGGCGCTCTAACCGATTGAGCTACGACTCCTTCCGTCTCGCGCCAAGGCGCGGCGACAGGGGGGAGACGAAAGCGCGGAGCTCCCTTGCAAGCAAGGGGAAACTCGAAGCTCGAAGTCCGAAGTCCGAAACGAGCCTCCGAAAAGAAAGGCGAGCGCCGGAAGCTTTCGGGCGTCGCGTCTCCGGCTTCCGGCCTTTTCCCCTTCGGCCGCTTGCCTCGGGTTTCGAGCTTCGAACTTCGAGTTCCGCGCCGGCGCGCGGCGCTTGCACCTATGACAGGCAGGTGCTCACGCGGCTGCTTTTGCGGCCCAAGCGCGCCGTGCTAGCCTCGCGCCGGCCGCCACCTCTCCGCGGTGGTGGCTTTTTGCTGTCGTTCCCCCAGCCTTCCCCATGTCCTCCGACCCCAACTCCCCGCGCCCCAACAATGGCGATCC
>CALMOL010000214.1 GCA_937871685.1 uncultured Verrucomicrobiota bacterium | reverse complement strand
GGCACGTGGACCGCGCTTGCATGGGCCGGGCTGCTCGCGGGGAGCGGGCTGATCGCGCGCCGTTTGTCGAAGGACCGCGCCGTCGTGCTCGCCGAGTGGCGCGACCCGCGCCGCGCGCCAGCCTGGTTCCTGTTTCCGCTCGCGGTGTGCGTGGCCTCGCTGGCGCTGCTGCGGGTGGTCTCGCCCTTCCATCCCGCGTGGCGCTTCCTCTTTGCCCTGCTGGCATTCGTCGCCGCCTCGTCCACCGCCTTCCTGCTCGTCGTGGTGGCGAGGCTCTTCCTTTGGCCGCGAGGCGAGCGGCCGGACGCCCAGGTGCTCGCCTCGCCCGCGTGGCTGCTCCCGTCCGCGGCGATCCAGGCGCTCGGTGTGCTCGCGGCCGAGGGGACCGGGCGCGGTGACGCCATCCCTTTCTTCGGCGCCCTCCTGCGTAGCGCAGCCGCGCTCCAGCTCCCGGCACTGGCCGCGACGCTGCTCGTCCATGGATTGATTCTCCGCGCGTGGCCCCTCCGCTGGCGCGCCGGCTCGCTGCGGCCCGACCAGTGGATCAACGCGGGCGCGCAATCCATCACCGCCCTCGCCTGCCTGCGCCTCGCCGAGGCCGCCGAGCTGGGCGCGCCGGCGCTCCTGTCGGCCGGGGCGTTGCGCGCGGTCGGCGCCGGCTGCTGGCTGCTGGCGGCGGCGTGGGCGCCGCTCCTGCTTGCGGCAGGCTGGGCGAGGCATGGCCGCCGCCGCGAGCCCCTGGCCTACGAGGCGCCCAACTGGGCGCTGGTGTTCTCGCCGGGCGTCTTCGCCGCCGCTTCCGCGGCCCTGGCCAGCGCGCTTCCCGCCTGGGCGCGCCCGCTGGCGTGGGCGGGGAATGCGTTGTTCGGGTTCGCCGTGCTGGCGTGGGGGATGAACACGCTGGCCTTGCTCCGGACCGCCTTTGGAATCAGCGACACGAGCCCACGAAAAGGTGAGACGGCCTCGCCGCCAGCCTGAAATGCAGCATATTTCAGGCCGAAAGAGGTTGCGGTTTCTTTTCCCCGAAGGGCATTTCGCCGTTGCCAAGCGGCCGGAAGACGGCATTAAATGCCCCGCGCAAGACTGAACACTGTTCTCATCATGTCATCCGTTTATTCAGCAGCGAACTCGGCTTTACGCACAGCTATGGAAATTCCACAGTGGCCAATCTCGGGCTCACTTCGCCGCGGCTTGGCGCTCACCGCTCTTTCCCTCGCCGCCCTGGCGGCCCCGCTGGGCGCGCAGGAACTCCAGCGCTACTCCCTGGCGGGCTCGACCGCGGCCGAGGCGGGGCGCACCGCCTCGCAAGAGGAGAACAACTACAACCTCAAGGTCGGCCCGGTGCGCTTCCTCGCCTCGGTTTACGCGGGCTTCGAGTTCAACGACAACATCGGCTACTCGGAAAACAAGACTTCCGACGTTGCCGTGCGCTTTGGCATCAACCTCAAGGCCCTCTGGAATCTCACGCGCCTCAACACCCTCGCGCTTGACATCGGCCTGGGCTTTCAGCGCTACATCGATCATCCCGAAGTCATCAAGGGCAACATCTTCATCACGCCCAACTCGCAGGTCTCCTTCGACGTGTATGTGGCGGACATCTTCCGCATCAATTTCCATGACCGCTTCGAGATCCGGCAGGACCCGCTGGATGCCCCCACCCTGTCCAACATCTTCACCTTCGGCCGCTTCCTGAACACGGCCGGCGTCACCGTAGTGGGAGACTTCAACACGCTCGTGGCCACCGTCGGCTACGACCATTTCAACTACATCTCGCTCACCCGGCGCTTCAACTACCTCGACCGGGCCGACGAGCAGTTCAACGCCTCGCTCGTCTATCAGGTCGCTCCGCGCTTCTTCCTCGGCGTGGAGGCCACCGGCTCGGTTTCAAGCTACCGCCGCACCGGGCTGAACGACTCCGTCGGCGCCTCCTTCGGCGGCTACGTGGACATCGCGCTCACCCCTTACCTGCGCGCCGTGGCGCGGGCCGGCTACGAATACCGCGGCTTCGAGACCGGCGGCGTGCGAGCCTTTGGCGACACGGAGGATCTTTCCTCCTTCTACGCCTCGCTCCAAGTCACCCATCGGGTGAACGCCTACATCACTCAGACCCTCAGCCTGGGCCGCACCAACGAGCTGGGCTACTTCGCCAACTACAACCGCCTCTACTACGTGCGCTACGGAGCGGACTGGCGCGTGGCCAACCGCGCGACGCTGCACGGCGAGGCCTTTTACGAGGACGTGCGGGCCTCCGGGGGATTGGTGCGCGAGGAGCTGCAGCGCTACGGCTTCGGCGCCGCCCTCACCTACGATTTCACGCTCAAACTTTCCGCCACCGCTCGCTACGGCTACGTCCACAAGGACTCGAACTTCTTCTTCAACGACTACACGCAGAACCGCGTGAACATCGACATGAACTACCGCTTTTGACCGCGCGCCGGTTGAAGGTAGGGTCGGCCCGGCATGAAGTCTTTGTTCCCGGCGTCCCGTCGGCCTTTCCTCCTCGTCCTGCTCGTGGCGCTGTCGTCCGCGCCGCTGGTCGCGCAAATCGTCCGCCCGCCCACGCTTCC
>CALMOL010000213.1:8137-11009 GCA_937871685.1 uncultured Verrucomicrobiota bacterium | reverse complement strand
GCATCTGAGTGCAGATGAGGGGTCATCTGCACTCAGATGGGACCCCATCTGACCTCGGCCCTTCTCCAGAAGCGGCGCCGTCTGGACCGGGCGGCGGCGGACCGGGAGCCCGCGGTCGCGGGAGGGCTTGGGGGACGGAGAATCAGCCGCGGGCGGCGATTGCCTGAGCCTCGGCGAGAACCTTCCGGCGCAGGCTGGCCGGCCGGAGGACCTCGGCGTCCCGGCCCCAGCGCAGGACGAAGTAGAGCAGGTCGGGCGCGTCGTTGACGTGCAGCTCCAGGTCGGTTTCCCGGGGGCCGACCACGCGCACCTTCTGGCTGTGGTGCCAGAAGCACTGCCGGATGATGCGGGCCGGCCGGCCCCGGAAGCGGATCACCGCGCGCACGGGCTTGCCGTCGCTGTAGGCGCCGAGCGAGCGGCGAAGGGCCGCTTCCACCTCCTCGGCGGGCGGGGGCACGAAGCGCCGGCCGGTGGGCCGCACCTGCTTCATCCGGCCCAGGCAAAAGTGGCGGATCTGGCCGATGGCTACGTCGCGGCTGCGCACATACCAGACGTTCTCATGGCGAAAGACGCGGTGGGGCTCCGCGGTGCGCTCGCGCGGCGCCTCGTCGTCCAGGCCCTGGTAGGCAAAGCGCAGTTCCCTGCCCTCCGCGGAGGCCAGGGTCACGGTCTGGAGCAGGTCGGGGTCCGGAAGGACGTCGAAGCCGGTGCCGCGGAAGGAGAGCGCGGCGCCGAGGGCGTCGAGGTCCAGCGGACGCGCCGGGCGCACGTCCAGGCGCAGCCGTTGCAGGACGCCGCGCACGCCTTCCTCCAGGCGCGTGCCGGCGCAGGGGCGCACCAGCTTCGCCGCGATGGCCAGGGCGAGCAGCTCCGCGGAGGTGGCGGGCGCGGCGGCGAATTCCACGTTGCCGCGGGTGTAGCGGTAGCCGCCGCAGCGCCCGGGCTTGCTTTCGATGGGCAGGCAAAGCGCGTGCTGCATGGTGGCCATGTCACGCTTGACCGTGCGCGGGCAGATTTCGAGGTCCTTGGACAACTCCTCGGCGCTCAAGAGCCGGGAGCGATTCGCGAGCAGGAGGTAGTGGATGTTCCGCATGCGCGCCAGCGGCTCGCGCCGGGTGACGGCAGGCTTCGGTTCGGGCGTCGGCGCCGGCGTGCCGCGCGGGCGGGGCAGGCGCTGGGAGGATTCCACGCCGGCCGAATCGGCGTCGGGCGAAGGGCGTCGGGAACCGGCCGGCGCGGGAAGAATCGAAGGGCTTGAAACCGGTTCTTCCGGCCGGGCTCCGGGGGTCAAAATAGGCGGCTCCGCGGCGGGCCGCGGGGCACGGAGAAGGAGGCTGGGAGGGCGCATAGTTTTTTCGGAAAAATGAACAAAGTGAAAAACGGTGACCGATTGCGTCACCATTAGTGTGGGAAGCTCCCCGCGTCACCTGAAAAGGTGACCATTTACAGAAGAAAACGGCCCCGCGGCGTCCTTTTGGAAATGCAACTAAATGCCGGACCGCGACGTCACATCAAACCCACAACGCCCTATGCGTAAAAATGCCAAATCCACCGCGCAATCCAACCGCGCCCCGCTCATGCCGACCACCGAGCAGTGGCACACGGCTGACACCGCCATCACCGCCCTCCGCGCGGCCTTCGCGCCGCTGCTCCAGCCGCTCACCGAAAGCGAGCGCCGCGAGCTCCTGCGCGTGGGCGTCTTCAGCGAGGCCTTCACGGCCGATTACGCCGCCCTCATCGCCACCGAGTCCGACCTCGTGCCCGCCACCCTCCGCCCGGCCGACACCGCGCGCGATTGGCAGACGCGTGCCGAACTCGAGGAGCGCCGCCAGGCGCTCCTCACGCTGGTCCAGCAGATCGCCGACACGATGGCCGCCCTGCAAAACGACTGCTACGCCTCGGCGCTCATCGCCTATCGCTTCCTCACGCAGGGCGGCTTGCCGCCCGGACAGGACGCCGCCGTGGAGCCCCTCCGCGAGCACTGGGCGCGCCGCCAGGAGCGCTACAACCAGACGCGCGCCGCGAACCTCGCGCTCGAGGCCGCCAAGCAGGTATCGGGCGGCTCATCGGGCGGAAGCACCGGCGGCGGCAACGCTGCCGCGCCCACGCCCAACGCCGCGACCGCGGTGACCCCGATGAGCGCGACGAACGGCGCTTCTGCCACCGCCCCGCGCAACGGCAACGGCACGACGGACCTCGCCGCCTAGCTGATCGCTGACCGAGCCCAGCCAGCCCACCCCAGCGGGCGCTTCCGAAAGGGAGCGCCCGCTTTTGCGATGTGAGGATCCCCGCGATCAATCACCGAAGGACATCATCACCCAGGGCAGATAAGGGAAGACCATCCAAATGATGTGGCCGCCCCACACCACGGGCAGCAGGCGAAGACGTTTCCGCAGCGAGTCGGCGAGAAAAAAGGGAAGCAGCCCCACGGCCAGCAGCGCGAGATACGGGAAGGTCACGATGCTCCAGTAGAGGAAAGAAACATGACGCGCGGATCCTCCGAAGAGGTGTGAAACCATCAAGGCCAGCGCCGGCACCCCGAAACCGGCCAGCGCAAGAATGATGGGCATCGGGATCAGCAGGCGCCGCCACCGCGCGAGCGAGCCGCCGGCGAGCCTTCGGGCTCCCGACTCGATCCACAGGATCAACCCGAGGCTCGGGAGGGCGCCGACCACGGCGACGATGAGGGTGCGCAGCATTTCAGGTCAGCAGACGCATGGGACGGGCGGGGTTCAACGCGGTGAATGACTCTCGCGAGCCTACCGCCATACAATTTCCGTGTGGGCTGGAAACCAAGCCGCTCCCACTCGGAGCCCAACGCGTCGCCAGCAGGTGCGCATGGCGCGCTGGGAGAAATTCCTCCTGGGAGCGC
>CALMOL010000213.1:0-8037 GCA_937871685.1 uncultured Verrucomicrobiota bacterium | reverse complement strand
TGGGAGCGCGCCTTATCCGCGCGGCCGGTGGTGCGCTCGTGGAGCGGGAGGCGAGGCAGTTTCAGGTTGAGGCGCGGCCGCGCCAGATCATTTCACACCGAACGTTCAAGCACGCTCGGGCGCAACGGCATTTCGGAGCAGTCTGGCTTGCCGAGAGGAATTTCCGACGAGGCGTTGGGAAAAGGCGCCTTCGCAACTGGCGGCGCGGCAAGCAGGGCGGATCGTAGCGGTGAGACTTGTCGCCGGCCTGCTTTCCGGCGCGTCGGTTCCCGCCCCTTTCGTGACTACTCCTGTTCCTTCCACGCCCGATTCGATTGCCTCGGGCCGCGCCCATCGCCCGACGCGGAGACGATGGGTGCGGAGCGTCTTGGGCATCTCGCTTTGCGGGCTGGTCGCGGCCGGCCTTTTCTTTCGGCCGGACCAGTTGGGCCGCGTGGCGGCGGGATTGACGGCGCACACAATTTGCTCGGCGGTGTTTGTTTCCGGGCTGGATGCCGAGGAAACGTTTCGCGAGCACGTCCGCACCGTGCTGGGGCCGTGGGCGCGGGTGGTGCGATACCGCGTGGATCGCGAGGCGAAGGCCGTGGAGGCGTCGTTTGCCGGCTTGTTTCGCGCGCGGGCGCGGTTCACGCCGGGCTACGGGGCGCGGCTGGATTATCCCGACAACGAAGCGCTACCGGCCACGGCTCCCGTCGCGGTTGCGGCGTCGGCGCCGGAGGCAGAGGGCTTCGCGCCGGGGACGGTCGTCAGCGCCGCGAATCCCGAGATCGCGAAGGCCATCGAGCGGGTCTTCGCCGAGCGCGCGGGCGAGCCGAGCAAGCGCGTGAAGGCGGTGGCCATCGCGAAGGACGGCCGGCTCGTCGCCGAGCGCTACGCGCCGGGGATCGGCATCGAGACGCCGCTGATGGGATACTCGGTGGCGAAGTCGTTCACCAACGCGCTGCTCGGGGTGCTGGTGCGGCAAGGAAGGCTTGCGGTGGAGCAAAGGGTGGGCGCGCCCGAGTGGTCGGCGGCGGGCGACCCGCGCGGATCGGTGACGATTGAGGACCTGCTGCGCATGCGGAGCGGCATCGACGCGGAGGAGCGGGGCAGCGGGCTGGATCCGGTGGCGCGCATGGAATTCGCCGAGGTGGACATGGCGGGCTTCGCCGCGCGCCGCCCACACAAGCATCCGCCCGGCCAGGAGTGGGAATACACCTCGGCGAACACGCTGATCCTCAATCGCCTGATCGGGCAGACCATCGGCGGCGGTATCGCGGGGCAGCGCGAGTTTGCCCAGCGCGAGCTCTTCGCGCCGCTCGGCATGCGCGGGGTCACGCTGGAGTTCGACGGCCGGGGAACCTTCGTGGGCTCGACGTTTGTCTATGCCACCGCGCGGGATTACGCGCGCTTCGGCGAGCTGTATCGCCGCGACGGGATCGCGCCCGATGGCCGCCGCATCCTGCCCGAGGGCTGGGTGGAATGGTCGCGCCGCGCCACGCTCGGGGTGGCCTACGGCGCGGGCTTTTGGACCAACGACGGGGGCGGCTCGTATGCCAAGCGGAGGATCGCCGGGGGATTCCCCGCGGACGGCTTCTTCGCGAGCGGCTTTCTCGGCGAGCGCATCTACATCATCCCCTCCGAGCGGCTGGTGATCGTGCGGCTGGGGTATTCCGACCCGCCGGACTTCGGCATCGCGGACGACATCCAATTGATCGACGCCACGGTGCGCGCCGCGCGCTAGCTTGCGAACGGTCACCGGGCCTCGATCCGTGACGGGGTCGCACACCCTAGCGTCGGACCGAAACGACGGCGACCAACCACCTTGAGATTCCTGCGAGAGGCCGAGCCATGCGAAAAGTCTTTGAACATCCTGCGTCCCACGAGGTGGGGCTTTGCGAGTCGATTCTGACGAGCAACGGCATCCCGGCGGAGATTCGAAACCGGGGCGTCTCGTCCCTGATGGGGGAGATTCCCTTCACGGAGGCATTCCCCGAGCTTTGGGTGCTGAAGGACGAGGATTACGACCGCGCGGTCTCGCTGCTCCAGGAATACCACCGCGCCGTTGCGCAGCCGGCCGCGGCCGGGCAATGGGCGTGCCCGAGCTGCGGGGAATCGGTGCCAAGCAACTTCGACGCGTGCTGGAAGTGCGAGGCGCCCCGGCCAGAGCCGCGGTGACGGAGGGGAGACAGCTGACCTTCGAGAGCAAATCACGCCGCCTTGGCCGCGCGCGGGCGGCGCACGCACTGGAAGCCGCTCACGGTCTGGCCGGGCAAGGGTTGCTTGAGGAGCTGCACGAAGTGGCGCTGGGCCGCGGACACCGGCCGCTGCCGCCGGTAGATCACGCCGAGCGGGCGCCACATGTCCGCGTCCTCGATCTCGGCGGCGGCCAGCAAGCCGGCGCGCAGCTCGTTTGCCACGCAAGTCTCGGGCACGATCGAGAGGCCGTTCTCCACCTCCACGGCACGCTTCACCGTTTCCACGCTGTCCAGCTCCATCACGCGGCGCACCGTCAGGCCGGCGGCGCGGAAGGAGCGGTCGAGGGCCTTGCGCGTGGGCAGGTCCGGCTCGAAGGAGATGAAGCGCTCGCCCTGAATCTCGGTGAGCCGCACGCGCCGCCGCTCGGCCAGGCGATGGCCGGGCGGGCAGATGAGCACCATGCGGTCTTCCCAGAACGATTCCACCACCACGCCGCGCCGGCGCTGCGGGTAGGCCACGAGGCCAAGGTCGGCCGAGCCGTCGAGGATCTCCGAATACACCTGCGTGGAGCGGCGGTATTCCACGGAAAGGTCCACGTCGGGGTAAAGGGCGCGGTATTTCTTCAAATACGGGGGCAGGTCATGAAGGCCCACGGAGGGGATGGCCGCGATGCGCAGCGGGCCGGCCACGACGTGCGAGAGCTCGCGCAGGCGGTCGCCCAGGCCCTCGTAGGCGCGCAGGATCTCGCGGGCGGCAAGCAGGAAGGCGCGGCCCTCGGGCGTGACCGAGAAGTTCTTGCGCCCGCGCTCGATGAGATGGACGCGAAAGCGCTTCTCCAGCGCGCGCACCATCTGCGAGACGGCGCTCTGCGTCACCGCGTTGATCTCCGCGGCGCGCGAGAAGGAGGCGGTCTCGACGAGGTCGCAAAACACCTTGAAGCTCTCGACGTGCATGGAGACCTTTTCGGCGCGGAAGCGGCGCCGGGATTAGCCTTTCTAATAAGCGGACGCCCCAAACGCAAATTCTTCTAATGGAAAACTACGCCGAGAGATTCGACGCCGTGCGCGCCCGCATCGCGGAGGCCGCGCAGAAATCCGGCCGCCGGCCGGAGGACATCGAGCTGGTGGCCGTGAGCAAGCAGCAGCCGCCCGAAGTGATCCGCGCCGCGGCGGAGGAGAGCGGCCAGGCGCTTTTCGGCGAGAGCCGCGTGCAGGAGGCGCGCGTGAAACAGTCCCTGCTGCCGAGCCGGCTGCGCTGGCACTTCATCGGCCACCTGCAGAAGAACAAGATCCGCGCGGCGCTGGGGAGCTTCGAGCTCTTCCACGGCGTGGACTCGCTGGAGACGGCGCGCCAGATGCAGCGCATCGCGGAGGAGGCCGGCCAGCGCCCGCGCGTGCTGCTCGAGGTGAACGTGGCCGGCGAGGCGACGAAGTTTGGCTTCGCGCCGGGCGCGCTGGAAGCGGGGGTCGAGGAGCTGGTCGGGCTGGACCGGCTGACGATCGAGGGGCTGATGTGCATCCCGCCGCCGCAGCCGGAGGCGGAGGACGCGCGGAAGTTTTTCGTCCTGCTGCGGGAGCTGCGCGACCGCCTGGAGACCGCCGCGCGCGTGGGCCTGCCGCAGCTCTCGATGGGCATGAGCCACGATTATCCCGTGGCCGTCGAGGAAGGCGCCACGCTCGTGCGCGTGGGCACGGCGCTGTTTGGGGAGAGAGTGAGAAGTGAGCAGTGAGCAGTTGGGAGGTGGCGCGGCTGGCGGGAGCGATCTCCCGCAACCGGCGCCCGCTCAATGGCGAGGCCGCCCCTTCTCACTTTTCACCTCTCACCTCTCACGCGCTTTCCGCTCAGCGATACGGCGACCAGAATTGATCATCCGCCAGATCGGCCAGCGCGGCCTTCGACGCGGCGGGCACGCGGAGGTCGGGGCTGAGGCTTTCGCGGCCTTCCACGGGCAGGCGGTATTCGGCGGGATACGCGTTGCCCAAGATGTCGGCGCGCGTCTGGGCCAGCCGCGAGTCCGGCTTGAAATACGTCTTCAACTGCTCGAAGCGCACGGTGCCGCTCTTCATGTTCCACTCGATGGCGTATTGGTCGAGCGCGGCGTCGATCAGGCGGAGGTCATTCTTGATCGTAGTGGCCTGGGAACGCTTGCGCGCGCGCAGGAATCCAGGCACGGCGATGGCGGCAAGCAGCGCCACGACAGCGACGCCAACCACCGCGATGATGATCACCACGGTCAGGACGCCGGGGCCGGAGCGAGGTGGAGGGTAAGCCGGCGGCGGCCAAGGCTGGGACGGTGGCACGGGCGGCAGCGGGGGCGGGACGGAACTCATGGATGAGGGCAAATGGACCGGGGAGAGCGTGCAGGCCGGCGCGTTCTACCCGCAAATGCACTCGTCCGTCCAGCGCAAAGGTGCCGGCGTCAGGCTTGCGCAATCGGGTTCGGCGCGGAGGATGATTCCATGCCACGGCTTGAACCCAAGCAGATCCAGGTTTTCGGAAATGAGCTGGCCGGAGCGGGGAGGGGCGGCGCGGGGGCGTTCCAGCCGCGGGAAAACCGGCGGCGCGCCCGCCCCAGCGCCACCGGCAAGGGAGAGGGCGACGCCCTCTACGCCGCGTCCAAGCCGGAGGTCACCTACGACCCGCCCCGCGCCTTCACGCTCCGCTCGTGGGCCTTCACCGGCGGCTACGCGTGGCAGCCGACCTGGAATGACGGGCACTCGACGGGGCTCTACGCGTTCGACTACCTGCGGGGGATCAGCCGAAGTGAATCGTGAATCGTGAATCGTGGGCGCGGCTTGGTTATTCGTCCGCCGCGAGCCAGCGCGGCCGGTCTTTACGATTCACCATTCACGATTCACGATTCACGATTCACCTCCGCCATGAATCCCGCCCCGCACACTCCACCGGCCTCCCTCTTCGAGAATGTCCCGGCGCCGGTGGACGACGGCGCGTGCGCGCACCTCGCCGGCCTGGCCGTGCCGGAGATTGCGTTGGTGTCCACGGACGGGCAACCCATCGAGCTGGCGCGGCTGCGGGGGCGGACGGTGGTCTTCGCCTACCCGCGCACGGCGGAGGCGGGCGCGGTGGTCGCGGACGCGTGGAAGCAAACACCGGGGGCATTTGGATGCACGGCGGAATCGTGCTCGTTCCGCGACCGGCACGCCGGCCTGCGCGAGCTGGGCGTGGCGCAGCTTTTCGGCCTGAGCACGCAGACCACGGCATACCAGCGCGAGGTCGCGCAGCGCCTGCAATTGACCTACCCGCTGCTCTCCGACGCCGGCCTGGAAATGACCCGCGCGCTGCGGCTGCCCACCTTCGAATTCAACGGCGAAATCTTGCTCAACCGCTTCACGCTTGTCCTCGATGACGGCCGGATCACCGCGGTGCTCTACCCGGTTTTCCCCCCGACGGACGCGCCCGGGCAGGTGGCAAGGTGGCTGGAGAAAGGAACGTAAGAGGTGAGAAGTGAAACGTGAGAAGTGGGGAGGTGGCGCGGACTGCTGGTTCATCCCGCCGCGCACCGGCGTGGCCTGACTTCCACTTCTCACCTTTCACCTATCACTTTTCACTCCGCTTCACCCAGCGGGAGCAGCACGAGGCACACGGTGCCGCGGCCTGGCTCGCTTTGGATCGAGAGGCTTCCGCCGTGCGCCTCGGCGATTCCCCTGGCGATGGTGGTGCCCAGGCCGGTGCCGCCGCTCTTGCCGTGCGTGACGAAGGGCTCGAAGACGCGCGCGAGCACCTCGGGCGGCATTCCCTCGCCGTTGTCGGCCACCTCCCAGGCAAGCCAGCCGCCCGCCGCGGGCCACACGCCCAGGCGCAGGATGCCGCCGCGCGGCATGGCTTCCTGAGCGTTGCGCACGAGGTTGACGAGGCAGCGCAGGAAGCGCGGCGCGTCCACGGTCACCGGGCCGTGGTAGCGCACCTCGCGCTCCACCTGGACGCCGCGCTCGGGCAGCCGGGCGAGGATTTGCTCGTCGAGCTCCTGGAGCAACGAGTCCACGGGCGCGGGCTTCGGATGGAGCTCGGGCGCGCCGCGCGAGAACTCCAGCAGCTCCTGGGTCATGCCGATCATCTGGCGCACGGCCTTGTCCACCGAGGCCGTGAGGCGCGCCACGCCGTCCTCGGGGGCCTTGCGCTCGATGAGCTGGCAGGCCATGAGGATGGTGGCCATCGGGTTTTTGAAGTCGTGGATGATGGACGAGGCCATGCGACCGATCAGCGAGAGGCGCTCGGCGCGCAGGATCTCCTCCTGGAAATGGGCATTCGAGTGGCGCAGCCGCGCGGTGACGGCGCGGATGAGGTTCATCGCCAGGCCGGGCGCGGCGGCCACGGCGCGATGGAGGGCGGCGGCATCGAGGGCGCCGAGCAGGCAGGCTTCCTGCGCGGTGGCGGTGGCGGCGCGCGGCGCGAGGTCGATGAGCGCCATTTCGCCGAAGAACTCGCCCACGCCGAGCGAGGCCAGGGTTTCCTCCCGGCCCTCGCGGCCGGTGATGGAGATTCGCACGGAGCCGGCGAGCACGAGATACAGGCAGTCGCCGGCTTCGTCCGCGCGGAAGATCACCTCGCCGGCCGGGAAGAAGATCCCGCGCACGGTCCGCGCCGCGGCCTCGATCACCTCCGGCGCGACGCCCTCGAAGAGCCGGCTCGCCGCCACGGCGGACCCGAGCGAGGCGATGGAGGACTCGGCAGGCATGGGGGAAAGAGTGACGTGAGAAGGAAGAAGTAGGAAGGAAGAAGTAAGAAAGGGGAATGCTGGCCGTCGCTTCCGCGGATTCGTCGGCAGACCGTCCGACTCAGTTCTTCCTTCTTCCTTCCTACTTCTTCCTTCTCTTTTTCACTCGCAGTCGCACGCCACGCGGAAGCCGACGTCATTCGCAGAGAAGAGCGGCGCATTGAAGCCGCGCGTGGTGGCGCGCAGGTTCGTGAAGCGCGACTTCCAACTCCCGCCGCGGCACACGCGCTGGGAGCCGGCCTTGGGCCCGGTCGGGTTCACGTGCTCGCCGGACTTGTAGAGCTCGTAGTAATCGGCGCACCACTCCCACACGTTGCCCGCGGCATCCTCCAGGCCGAAGGGGCTGCCCCCGCGCGGGAAGGCACCGGCGGGCGAAGTTTCGGCCCAGCCATCGCTGATGGACTTGTCGCTCCAGCCAAAGGAGGTGTTGGCGTCCGCGAAGTTGGCGAGGTCGCCGCGGCCGGTCGCCTCGCCCCAGGGATAGGAACGGCCATCGATGCCCCGCGCGGCCAGCTCCCACTCGGCCTCGGTGGGCAGGCGGAAGCGGCGGCGCTCGCGGCGCGAGAGCCACTCGCAGAACTTCTGCGCCTCGATCCATGAGACGAAGACCGCCGGGTGAAGGTCGCCCGCGGTGGCCAGGCGCTTGGCGCGGTGGGCGGGGTCGAACTGCTCGTATTGCGCGTTCGTGACCGAATGCCGCGCCATGTAGAAGCGGCTCACGGTCACGCGGGCCACGGGCGACTCGTTGGCTGGAGCGCCGGGCGCGGCGGAGCCCATCGCGAAAGTGGCGGTGGGAATGAGGAGCATCTGCTGCCCGCCGCCGGCGCGGAAGTTGGGAAATTTCTCGCGTTCCTGGCTCGGGGTGAGCGCGGGACCAGCCGGAGCCGGCGCGGACGCGGTGGGGACCGGCGCGGTGGCCCCCGCCGGCGAGCGGGCGATGCCAGCCGGCGCGCCGCCCCCGGCCGGCCGCGCGGAGGGCGGGGCCATGCCGGCGGCTGGGCTGGAGGGCTACGACGCCCTGATCCTCCTGGTCCCCCGGTTCGCCCGCGACAGCGTGCCCGAGGGCGGCCGGCTCGCGATGGTGGCCCGGTTCGGGGTGGGTTACGACAACGTCGACCTGGAAG
>CALMOL010000212.1 GCA_937871685.1 uncultured Verrucomicrobiota bacterium | reverse complement strand
GCGAGCTTTTGCTTGAGGGAAAGCTCGGTCCACTCGGTGTAGTATGAGGAGGGCAGGGTCTCGCGGTCCACTCTTTCCAGGGAGTCGAGCGCCTGGCCGGAGTAGGCGCCGGGGGAGGGGGCGACGTAGATCTCGGCGGCGGGGTAAAGGTTGTAGCGGACGATCTTATCGGCGCCGCCGACTTGGCGCACGGTGGTCACGGCGCCGAGGGGAACCATCTTGCCGTCGTTGTTGCGCGTCTTGAGGGCGGGGATGTCCTCGGGCTCGACGCGGAACTTGGCGTCGGCCTGGGCGGTGACGCGGTAGGTGCGGCCGAAGAGGTTGAAGTCGTTGACGTAGGAGGAGCCGAGGTAGGTCTGGAGGGTGTCGAAGACGTTTTGCAGGGGCACGTCCATCTTCTTGGCCTTGGTGCGGTCGATCTCGAGGAAGAGCTGGGGGACGCCGGCGCGGAAGGTGGAGAGGTTGCCGACGAGGTCGGGCGACTCGTTCGCCTTGGCGGCGACGGCGGCAACGGTGCGCTGCAATTCATCGAGGCTGCCGCCGCTGCGGTCCTCGACCATGAGCTTGTAGCCGCCAGCGTTGCCGATGCCGCTCACCGGGGGGGGCGGAAAGACCAAAGCGAAGGCTTCCGGGATCTCGCGCTGGAAGCGCTGGCGCAGCTTGCCGAGGATGGCGGTGGCACCGCGGTCGGCGTCGTGGCGCTGGTCGTATTCGTCGAGGGAGACGAACATGGTGGCGGTGTTGGTCTGGTTGCCGCCGAGGAGGTTGAAGCCGGTGAACTCGACCGTGGCGCGCACGCCGGGGATCTCGCGGGCGATGCGGCTCATCTTGTCCATCACGGCCTGGGAGCGCTCCAGCGAGGCGGCGTCCGGGAGCTGCGCGAAAGCGATCACGTAGCCCTTGTCCTGCGTGGGGATAAAGCCGCCGGGCACGACCTTGAAGCCGAGGCCGGTGAGCCCGAGCAGGCCGAGATAAACGAGGAGCACCACGGCGACCACGCGCACGAGGCGGCCGACGGCGCGGCCGTAGAGAGCGGTGGACTTCTCGAAGACGCGGTTGAAACCGCGGAAGAGCCAGCCCAGGACGGCGTCGAGGAAGCGAGTGAAGCCATCCTTGGGCGCGTCCTTCGGCTTGAGCAGGAGCGCGGCGAGGGCGGGGGAGAGGGTGAGCGAGTTGAACGCGGAGATCACCGTGGAGACCGCGATGGTGAGCGCGAATTGCCGGTAAAACTGGCCGGTGATTCCCGAGACGAACGCGGTGGGGATGAACACCGCGCACAGGACCAGCGCCACGGCCACGATGGGGCCGGTGACTTCCTCCATCGCCTTGTTCGCCGCGGCGTGCGGCTCCATGCCGTCCTCGATGTGATGCTCGCAGTTCTCGACGACCACGATGGCGTCGTCCACGACGATGCCGATGGCGAGCACGAGGCCGAGCAGGGACAGATTGTTCAGCGAGAACCCGAACACGGCCATCGCCGCGAAGGTTCCGATCAGGGCCACGGGCACGGCCACGAGCGGGATGATGGTGGCGCGCCACGTCTGGAGGAAGACGAGCACGACGATGACCACGATGAGGATGGCCTCGCCGAGGGTGTGCTCCACCGCCGTGATTGACTCGCGCACCGACACGGTGGGATCATAAACGATCTGGTAGTCGAGGCCGGGCGGGAACTTCTTCTTCAACTCCTCCATCTTGGCGCGCACAGCGTTGGAGGTGGCGATGGCATTCGACCCCGGCCGCTGGAAGACGACGATGGCGGAGGCGCCTTTCCCGGAGAGCTGGGAGTTGACGTTGTAATCGCGCGCGGCCAGCTCGACGCGGGCGATGTCGCGCAAGCGGGTGACCTCGCCGCGGGTGCCGGTTTTGACCACGATGTCGGCAAAGGCGGCCTCGTCGTCCAGGCGGCCGAGGGTGCTGACGGTGAACTGGTAGGCGGCCGCGCCCTTGGGGGTGGGCGGCGCGCCGACGATGCCGGCGGCGACCTGGAGATTTTGTTCCTGGATGGCCTTGACGATGTCGCCGGCGGTGAGGCCGCGCGAGGAGGCCTTCTGCGGGTCGAGCCACACGCGCATGGCGTATTCGCGCGAGCCGAAAAGGTTGATGTCACCCACGCCGTCGAGGCGGGCGAGCTCGTCGCGGACCTGGAGAAGGGCGTAGTTGTTCGTGTAAAGGGAGTCGAGCGAGCCGTCGGGCGACACGAGGTGGACCACCATCGTGATGTCGGGCGATTGTTTCTTGGTGGCGATGCCGGTGCGGGTGACCTCGGCCGGCAGGCGCGGTTGGGCGAGGGCGACGCGGTTTTGGACGAGGACCTGGGCGGTGTCGAGGTTGGTGCCGAGCTTGAAAGTGACGGTGAGGGTCATCACGCCGTCGCTCGTGCTCTGCGAGGACATGTAGAGCATGTTGTCCACGCCGTTGACCTCCTGCTCGATGGGCGTGGCGACGGTCTCGGCGACGACCTTGGCGTTCGCGCCGGGGTAGGTGGCCGTGACCTGCACGGTGGGCGGCGCGATGTCCGGGAACTGCGACGAGGGCAGCGTGGTCAGCGCGATGGCGCCCACCAGCGTGATGAAGATGGAGAGCACCGCGGCGAAGATCGGCCGGGCGATGAAGAAGGAGGAGATGTTCATCGGCGAAGGACTCGGGAGGGAGTTCCGGTCGAGCGTTCACTTCGCGGGCGGCGGGGCGGCGGCGTCCTTCTTCGGCGCGTCGGCCGGGACGACCTGCACCTTCATGCCCTGCTGGAGGATCTGGAGGCGGGTGGAGATCACTTTTTCGCCGCCCTTCACGCCGGAGCGGACGACGCGGCGGCCGTCGAGGTAAGAGCCGGTCTGCACCGTGCGGCGCTCGGCGGTGCCGTCGTCCTTGGCCACCCAGGCGAACTTGGTGGACTGGTCGCGCAGGATCACCTCGTCGGGCAGCAGCACGGCGGGGCCGGGCGGGGTGGCGGCCACGCGGACGCGCATGAAGAAACCGGGTGTGACCAGCGAGTCCCACGTCTTGAAGACGCCTCGCACGCGCATGGTGCCGGTGTTGGGGTCCACCTTGTTGTCCACGAAGTCGATGTAGCCCTCGTGGGGGAAGCCCGGCTCGTTGGCGAGGCCGCAGTAGAGGGGCGTGCGCTCCTCGCGGGCGGATTTGCGCTTGCCCTCGGTGGTCAGCTTGATGTAGCGGAGCAGGGCGTTTTCATCGACGTCCACATAGACGTAGATGGGGTCCACAGAGACGACGCTGGTGAGGATGCTTTCCGCGCCGCTGCCGGCGGACACGAGATTGCCTACGGTGATGCGCTCATTGGACACGCGGCCGTCGATGGGGGAGCGGATGTCGGTGAACTCGAGGTTGAGCGCGGCGGCGGCGCGGGCGGCGTCGGCGGACTTCTTGGCGGCGTCGGCCTGGCGGAAGGTGGCGCCCTTGTTGTCGAGGTCGGAGGCGGAGATGGTGTTTTTGGCGCGCAGTTCCTTGGCTCGGTTGAACTCGTCTTCGGCGAAGGCGGCCTGGGCGGTGGTGCGCTCCACCTCGGCCGCGGCCTTGTCGAGGTCGGCTTTGTAGGGGCGCGGGTCGATGGTGAAGAGCTGGTCACCCTTCTTCACGATCGCGCCGGCCTTGAAGTGGATCTCCGTGAGATAGCCGGTCACGCGCGCCCGAATGTCCACGGCCTCCACGGCCTCGGTGCGGCCGGTGTATTCGTCCCACTCGGGGACTTCCTTTTCCTCGGCGACGACGACGTTGACCGGCAGGGGGCCGGCGGGGGCGGGCGGCGCCGCGCCTTTCTTGCAGCCGGCAAGGATGACGATGGCCGCCGCGGCGGCGAGGATGGCCAGCCCATTCTTCATGGGGAAGCGCATACCGGCGCGAGCGGCCGGCGCAAGGGGGGAATTGTAACTCTCGCGGCGGCAAATGGCGGGCGGGAAGGAAGAGGCGCGAAGAAAGCCTGGCGCGCGGCGGGATTCCTCTTGCGTTTTCATTACGGAGGGGACAAAAGCCGAACGCAGTCGCCGCGATCACCTAACCCCCCGGGCTTCGCGCGCAAAGTAGTTCAGGTTCGGCCGCTCCGTTCGAAAGAATGTTCGCGGCGGAAGGGGCCGGCCCATCAGTCATTCAATCATCATGACCAAAACCCACCTTGCGGTGGCCCTCGCGGCCGCCGCGCTGGTGCCGGGGGCCACGAGCCTCCGTGCACAAACCTACACCGAGATCGGTGACGCTGGGGGCAGCTTCGCCACCGCTTCCGGAACCGTCTCGGCGACCTCGCCCGCCGGGCAATCGCTCGCCGTGATCCTCGGCACGCTGGCCAACACGTCGGACGCCGACGTTTACGCGATTCAGATCACTTCGGCCTCGCTCTTCTCCGCCTCGACGGTGAACGCGGGGACCACGATTGACACCCAGTTGTTCCTCTTCAACAACCTGGGCCGGCCGGTCTTCGGCAACGACGACGCCAGCGGCACTTCCGTGCAGAGCGCGCTGCCGGCGGGCACTTCGTTCCTGATCAATCCCGGCCTGTATTACCTCGCGATTTCCCTCTCGGGAAATGATCCCGTCAACGCGGTCAACCAGTTGCTTTTCCAGCAGACGGGCACTCCGACCGCTTTGGTCGGCCCGGCCGACAGCGTCAGTGGCTCGCTCGCCGGCTTCTTCAACAACGGGGCCGTTGGTCCCGGTGCCTATCAGATCAATCTGACCAGCGCGGCCGCCGCGAACGTTCCCGAGCCGACCACGACCGCCCTCCTGGGCTTCGCCGGCCTCGTCGCGGTCCAAGCGCTGCGCCGCCGCCGCCAATCCTGAATCCACCCCTCTCTCTCCGTTCGTCCGTCTCATCTGTATATGAATAATCCCCGCTCGCGGTCCCTCTCCAAGAGAAGCCGCCTTGTTCGTTTTCTGATTCCGGCCAGCGCCTCGCTGAGCCTCCTCGCCGGCTCGCTCCTGGCGACGCCCGTTCCCGCCAATCTCGGCAATGGCCTCGGCAAGCTTGTCGAGAGCAACCTCATCCTGAAAGGCCAGATCGAAGTCGTGGATGGCCAAGTCCGCTTGCTTCCCTCCAGCGGCAAGGGCGCGAATCGCGCCGCCCGCGTGGGCGAGTTCAACGGCTACGCCACGCCGGAAGCTGCCAGCTACGGCGCGTTGGGCCTCACGGAGGCCACCACCGGCCGCCTGCTCGTCCGCATCACGCTCAACGGCCGCCTTTCGGCCGACGCTCTCAAGGAGTCGCTCGCCAAGGTGCTGCCGGGCGTCACGGTGACTTCCATCGACCCGACCTACCGCGGCACCGGCGTGATGAACGCCTATGTGTCCGTGGATGAAGTGCCGGCGCTCTCGCAGGCCGATGGCGTGGCCGCGGTGATCCTGGAACTGAAGCCCCGCCACAACCGCGTCGCGGGCAGCGCGACTTCCAGCGCGAAGCAACTCAACGGGCCGCCCACTGTGGGCCAGACCTACCCGACGCTCGGCACGGCGTTTGACCAGGGCGTGACGCAGCACCGCGTCACCTCGATCAACCGCTTCTACAACGCGGGCGCGACCTCCGACTTTCAGGGCAGCGGCCTGAAAATCGCGTGCCTCTCGAACGCTTTCGCCTCGAACCCGACGTTCCCCCCCTCGGTGGACGTGACGAACAACGATCTTCCGGGCAACGCGAACAATCCCGTCGGCAACACGACGCCCGTTTTCATTCTGAAGGACGATCCGAACGATTCGCTACAGGACGACGAGGGACGCGGCATGTGCCAGATCCTCTACAAGATGGCGCCCAAGGCCAAGATCGGGTTTGCCTCGGCGAACTTCGGCGAGGTCGGTTTCGCCAACGCCATCCGTGGACTCGCTGGCATCAACAGCAGCGACTTCCCGACCGCCAGCACCAATGGCTTCGCGGCAGACGTGGTCTGCGATGACGTGGGTTACTTCGACGAGCCCTACTTCCAGGATGGCATCATCGCGCAGGGCATCGAGGACGTGGCCGCCGCCGGCGTTTCCTACTTCTCCTCCGCGGCGAACGACATCGGCGTGAACGGCTACGACTCCGACCTGCGCTGGGTGCCGAATGGCACCGGCCTGACGGCGGCCGCCGGCAACACCGCGCTTACCGGCACGAACCTCAACTTGGCGAACGTCCCCGTCGAGCTTTACGCTGGCGGCTTCCACAACTTCAACCCGGCCGCGGGCCAGCAGGACGTGGCGCAGACGGTGAACATCCAAAGCGCCGCCAACGGGCAGCCGCCGACGATCCTTCAGTGGAACGAGCCCTACGACCAGAACGCGACGCCGAACTATGTGCTGCCGGCGATCTTCACTGCGACGAACACTTACGCCGGCGCCGCGCAGAACTATACCGTTTCCGCGACGCTGACGGCCGGCACGCTCTATGAACTCCAGGAGCGGGCCGTCGGCAGCAGCTTCGACGGCATCGTCACGGTCCGGGACCCGGCCGGCAACATCATCGTGAACGCGCAGGACACGACGGTGGACGAGAACGTCCGCTTCTTCGCCCCGGTCACCGGCGCGAACTATACGATCACAATCACGGCCTTCGGCGGGACGACGGGCGCGTATTCGCTCAACCTATTCGCCACCACGGGCTTCAGCGGCCCGGGGGTCATCACGCGCATCAGCCTCCTCGCTTTCACCACGGCGGGAGGTTATGTGCCCGGCAGCTCGCTGACCACCAACGCCTATGCGACCAACCAGCCGATCCAGCTCGGCGTCACGGCCCGTTCCGGCGGCGCGCAGCTTCAATACGTGATCTGCCGCGCCGTGGTCCCGAATCCGAGCAGCCCGAACGTGGCGACCCGCGTCCGCTACCTGATCCCGGGCAACGGACTTCCGGGCATCGGGCCGGCCGAGTATTTCACCTACAACACGGTGACCACCGGCGGCCACGCCACGGCGCCGAATTGCAACGGCGCCGCGGCCTACGATGTCGCGCGGCCGAGCGTGCCGCAGGACTTCACCTCGCCGGGACCGGCCGTGTTCTACTTCGACCGGAACAGCAACAAGCTCGCGACGCCGGATGTCCGCCTGAAGCCGACCATCGCGGCGGCGAACGGCGCGAACATCTCGATGAACGAGGGCAACGCCGGCCTCGGCGGCGACAGCCAGAGCGACATCGACCTCAATCCGGAGTTCTTCGGCACGAGCGCCGCATCCCCGCACGCGGCGGCGATCGCGCTGCTCGTCCTGGAAGCCAAGGGTGGCCGCCGCAGCGTCACGCCCGCCCAGATGACGAGCATCCTCAGCCGGAGCACGTATCCGCATGACCTCGATCCGCACTTCGCGAGCGGCAGCGCCCGCACGACCACCGGCGGGAAGGTGACCATCTCGATCAGCAGCGACAACGAGGCCAACACGGGCACGGGCCGAAACGACAACAATGCTTTCAGCATCTCCTACGTCGGGCTCGGCCAGCTCACGAGCTTCGTGTTCAACCCGCAGGGCACCCCCGCCACCGCCGGCGGCACCGTCTCGGGCCGCAACGGCCTGAACGCCACGGGCGCTTACTTCAACGACACCGCCAATCCGGGAATGTATTTCGCGTTCACGGGCACGGGCGGCAAGGCGTTTGCCATCGGCTCGGGGAGCAGCGCCGGCTTCACTACGACGAACACCACCGCCGCCCTCTCGAACGCGGCGGCCACGCCGGCGCCGACCGGCAACGGCCAGACGCTCACGCTCACGTTCACCGGCGGCGTCTTCAACGGCGGCAATGTCCTGCGCTTCGGCGTCGGCCGTGGCCTCCAGCGCGGGCCGAACGTCGTCACGCCGGCGGCGCTTGCCAATTACTCGGCCGACCTCTTCGGTGGCGGCATCTCGCTCCCCGAGGGCACGGGCAACGGCAACGGAATGACGTTCTCCGGCACCACGAGTGACGGCGCCACGTTCTCCGGGGTCATCGTAAACCGCATCGGCTCCGGCTGGTCGAGGCTCGATGGCTTTGGCTTCATCAACGCCGAGGCCGCCGTCGCCGCGCCGATCCAGTAGGCGCACCGCGCTTCATCTGGTTCCCCAGGGCCGCCGGCGGGTCAACCGCCGGCGGCTTCTTTTTTGCTGCGTCGCGTTGGGCGCCGTGGCTCGGCGGGGCTGGTCGAGCCGCTGTCTTCTGCGCTTGGCCGGTCGGGCTGTAGTCCGCGTTCGAAGTGGGTCTGGAGCACCACGGTGGTCACCGTGCGCTGGACGCCGGGCACCTGCTTGAGCTTTTGGAGGAGGAACTCCAGCGCGAGCGGCGAGGCGGTCCGAACCTTGGCCAGGATCGAGTCCTCACCGGCGATGGCGTGGCATTCCTCCACCTCCGAGAGGCCGGCGAGGAAGGGCACGAGGTTGTCGCAGGGCAGCTCGCCGCCGGTGGCGATGCGCACGAAGGCGCAGAAACCCAGGCCGAGCGCGAGCGGATCCACGTCCACGGTGTGCCGTCGGATGATGCCGGCGCGCTCCAGCTTGCGGGCACGTTCGAAGACGGCGGGCGCGGACAAGTTCACGAGGCGGCCGAGGTCGGCGTAGGACCGGCGGGAGTCCTCGCGCATCAGACTTAACAACCTTCGGTCCGTGGCGTCCATCGGCACCGCTGGGACGGGGTCCAGGCCGAATGTCTTCGGTTTCGACGGAACGACGGAAGTTTTCTCTTTTGTCCGAATGGGCATCGGCGATGCTGCCCCATCGCCGAATGAAATTCAAGAATGAGCCGCTGGCCGCGCCGGAGCGACGCCCCTCCACGCGCCTTCTTGTCGGGGCGTGGCTTTTGCTTTGTCTCATCTGGGGCTCCACCTGGGGAGCAATCAAGATCGGCTTGTCGGACCTGCCGCCGTTTACGTTCGCGGGCGTGCGCTTCGTGCTGGCCGCGACGATTCTCTTTTCGGTGGCGGCGCTGCGGGGCCGGTCGATTTGGCCGAAGCCGGGCGACTGGCGCTTCCTCGTCGTGACGGGAATGCTGGCGTTCACGGTGAACTACGCCGGGTTGTTCTGGGGCGAGCAGCATATCCCTTCCGGCCAGGCAGCCGTGCTGCAGGCCACGATCCCGGGCTTCGGGCTTCTGTTCGCCCACGCCTATCTGCCAGGCGAGCGCTTGTCGCTTGCGCGGGTAATCGGCGCGCTGGCGGGATTAGCCGGCGTTGGGATCATTTTCTTGCATGAGCTCCATGCCTCCGGCTCGATGGCGCTCTGGGGCAGCGCCGCCGTGGTGCTCGGCGCGGCCGCGGTGGCATGGGCGAACGTGCTCGTGAAAGTGCGGAGCCGAGATTTCGATCCCCTCGTGCTGGCGGGCTGGCAGATGGTGATGGCCCTGGTGCCACTGCTGATCGCGGGCGCCCTCACCGAGGGAAGCCCGTGGTCGCAGCGCTGGACTCCGGCGGCGCTCGGCTGCCTCGTGTATTTGGCCGTGGTCGGCTCGGTGGTCGCGTTCGGCGTCTATTACTGGCTCGTGCGCCATGCTGACGTCACGAAGGTGATGTCGATCGCGCTGGTGACGCCGGTGTTCGCCGTGGCGCTGGGCTGGTGGGTGCTCGGCGAGACGCTCTCGTGGCGGACGCTACTCGGCTCGCTGGCCGTGGTGGCGGGCGCGGGCTTGATGATGCGCCCGGCCCCTCCCGCCACGTGCGCCCCGGTGGCCGAGGCCGGGCCGCAAGCGTTGCCGGCCACGCGGTAGGCTCGCGCGGCTCCCATACATCGGCGAGACGACCGGCCGTCGGCGCGGCCGGGGGTTTGCCTCCCTTCGGTGCCTGCCAGCCGCCGAACGGTGGACCGAAATCATCCACGGGTGGATCGCCGACATCCATCGCTGGATGCGCGCGATCCACGGCTGGATGAAATCGGCCCATCGCTGAATCTCTTCGGTCCACCCGTGGATGGCCAGCATCCAGCGGTGGATCAAATTGGTCCAGCCGTGGAGGAACTTAATCCAGAAGTGGATCGTTCCAGTCCAGCGATGGACGAGTTTGGTCCAGCGGTGGATGGATTCCATCCAGCTGTGGACGGGCTCGGTCCAGCACTCGGCGGATTCGATCCAGCGGTGGATGGAAGTTAAGCCAGAGTGGGATGGCTGCGATTCGGGAGTGGGACCCCTTGGCCCCCCCGCGGCGCGGAGCGACTCCTGCGGAAGGCGGGCCTCGTCTTCGGGCCAGCGCCTCTGCAAGCGTCGCTCCGCGACGCGGGATCACGGGATGTGGCGTCCCCGGGGTTGAAACCCCCGGCTACCGGCAAACCTCGCTCCGCGACAGGGCCATCCGCCTCGTCGTTTGATCTGCGCCGGCTTTAGGTCGCGCGGCTTCAGTCCTCACCGCCGTGGAGCGCGGCGGAGGCGCCGACCCAGGTCTTGTTCTTGTTGAAGTCCACGCCCATCATTTTGCCTTGGCTCATGCGGACGAGGTTGTTGGCCAGAACCGGCTCGCCGCCCTCCGGCCACAGGAACATCATCCGGATTTCCATCTTTGAGCGGCCACCGTCCACCGTTTCGATGACGGGGACATACTCGACCTTGCGCTGGAGGATGGACTGGCGTGGCTCGGTGAGCGCGGCGAGCTTCTCGCGCGTTGGCTCCATGTCCACGCCGAGACCGGCGAAGGAGTAGAGCGGCTTGAGCACGTATTGGGACAGGTCCTCGCCGGTCGGGAACTCGTCGGCGAAGTAGGCCGGCGAGGCGTAGGGCGAGCGCAGGTAGGGCAGGGTGTGCTTCGAGATGCGGAAATACCAGTTCGGGTGGCCGACCCAAGTCACGTCGCGGTCGTCGGCGAAGGAGAAGCCGAAATCCAGCGGCCGGCGCTGGAGCTCGTCGAAGATCACGCGGTTGTAGATGCGCTCGATGCGAGTCTCGCGGCCGCCGCGATCGTAGAAGAGCTCGCGGCCCCGCTTGCGGACGGCGGTGAGGCAGACCGGCCGCACGCCGAGGAATTCCTCGGTGCAGGCGAAATCGATGCGCGTTTTTTGTTCCTCGGGGCGAATTTCCAGCAGGACGACATTAGCGGGGTCAGCATCGCCGACGATCGTTCGGCGCAGCAGCGCAAGATAACCCGCCTCGTCCAGGCTGGAGAAATAGGTGCGCCAGTCTGGCGGGATCATCGGGAATGCCCGGCGGTGTGCGCGGATCAGGAAGGTCTGGAACGCGTAAAGGCTCGGGAATCCCTGGAGTTCGATCAGGCGCGGCGTGAGGCCGCCGGCACCGTCCGAGCACACGGCGAAGTCCACTTGCAGGAAGGCCGGGTGCGGCGTCTCGCGCGGCACCTCCAGGCCGGGCGGGATCGCGGTGGCGGTGTGGCGCGCAAACTCCGGCGTGCGCAATTGCTCGACGATTCCTCGGGCTGCGGTCGCCGCTTCCTGGGCGAATTCAGGCGTGAGGAAGACGGGCGTCTCGGCGAGGCGGAAGTCGGTCGGCCAGCGATGGGTGGTGTTGCACTCGTGGACGAGCGCGTCGTAGGCGGCCGGGGTGAACGCGGCGTTGAAGCGGGAGCGGAGGTCCGGTTGCACGGTGGGGGAAGTGATCGGTGAGAAGTGAAAGGTGGTGGCTATATCCAGCCGAGCGCGCCGAGCAGCGCGCCGAGAGCGATCAGCCAGAGGGGATGGAATTTTTCGCGAAAGGAGAGGAGCACGGTGGTCCCGGCGGTGAGGGCCCAGGCGGGCACGCTGGGGCCGTCGGCGGCGAGCGTGATGACCCAGCCGCTCGCCAGGATGAAGCCCACGGGGATCGGCGCAAGCGCCTGCTGGACCGTCGTGCGCCAGCAAGCCGCGGCCCAGCGCTGGCTCCACCATGCCCGAGCGAAAAGCATCGCGAGGAGGCTCGACGGCCCGCACATCGCCGCGGTGGACACGAGCGCGCCGGCCAGCCCGGCGACCTTCCAGCCAATGAGCGCGACGAGGAGGACGTTCGGCCCCGGCGCGGCGGTGGACAGCGCCACGAGGTTGGCGAACTCGGCTTCGCCTAGCCACGCGCGCTCCACGACGAACTGCCGGTGAATGTCCGGCATCACCGCGTTTGCCCCGCCCACCGCCACGAGCGAGACCAGCGCAAAACGCACCGCCAGCTCGCCGAGTGGGGAGGGGAAGGAATCGCTCACGCGGAGGGCGGCTTGGTGAGAAGCACGGTCGCCAGCGAGAGCGGGACCAGCACGAGGAGCACCCAGGGGAGCGGCCAGCGGAAGATCCCCACGGCAGCGAAGGCCGCCGCCGCCACCGCTCCTTCCGTCCAACGGCGCGGGGAATGCCGCAGGCGAGCGGCGAGCCGGAGGCCGGCCGCCAGGAGCAACCCGGCGGCGACGGCTGCCACGCCGCGGAGCGCGCCCTGCACCGCCGGGTGCGCGCCGAAGCGCTCATACGCGCCGAGCAGAGCCAGCACGAGGCCGAGCGG
>CALMOL010000211.1:16536-20725 GCA_937871685.1 uncultured Verrucomicrobiota bacterium | reverse complement strand
GGTTCGTTTGGCATGGCAGAAAAAAGGGCCGGAACGATAGGCGCAGCCAGCCGGCCGGCAAGAAGGGTGCAGGCAAGGCAGCCGCACCGTCATTGACCTTGAAGGCGGCGAGGCTGCGCCCCAATTCCTTCCTCGCCCCATCCACCCAATGACGTTCTCCCCGCTTCGCCGCTTCTTCCCTCACGCCGCTGCGATCCTCGTGCTGGGCCTTGGCGGCGCCCTCGCGGCGCAAACGCCGGCCGCGCCTCCCCCCGCGAACCCAGCTGGGCATGCCAACCGCCCAGCGACGATTGCCGGCATCCTCGGCACTCCCGCCGAGCGTGGCGTAGAAAAGGCCGTGTGGCTCGCCGCGCGCACCGACGGTCGCGACGGCTTCGGCACCGCCGAGGACCCGCGCGACGCCAGCACCGCGGAGAAGCTCGACGCGATCTTCCCCGCCCTCCCGGCCGGCGTGACGATCCACCTCGCCCCGGGCATCTACGACACCGGCGGCGTGACGGTTTCCACGCGAACGAGCGGCGTGATCCTCAAGTCCGGCTCGCGGCTCGTCGGCGCTGGAGCCGAAAGGACGACGATCCGGCTCCGGGCGGAGACCATTCCCGCCGGCACCTACGGCGTTGCCACCGCGCCCGCGCGCCGGGACCTCATCACCTCCCTGGACGACACCGGCGGCGCGCACGTGAGCGACCTGACGGTGGACGCCAACCGGGCGAACCAAGGCGGCTTCACGTCCGGCTCGGCGGAAACGCTGACGTATTACCTCAACCTGAGCGGCGCTCATTGCTCGATCCGAAACTGCGTGGTGCGCGGCGGCTGGAACCTCTCCCCCACGGCCGAGACGTTCCCGGTCATCATCGGCAGCAACACAGGAACGGCGGTCGCGCCCGCGGTGGGGATCATCGACGGCGTGATCTGCGAGCTCTACGAGAATCCAGCCGGCGGCTGCACGATGATCAACCTCGCCGCGGCCGACCCCGCGCGGATCACCGGCAAGATCGTCAACACGGTCATCCGCGACCGGCGCTCGGGCGCCTATTCGCGAAACCAGGCGGCCGGCTGCGCGGGCTGGCAGGGCGTGGAGATCGCCGGCAACTCCTGGGACGGGGTGTTCTGCGGCGTTTACACCGACTCGTTCTCCTACTCAGACGTGACGATCCGGAATAACTTCATCCGCGTGCGCGCCGATCCCAGGGGCTTCGCCGGCTTTGGCGTGGGCGCGGGCGGCGGCAGCCCTTTCACGTGGGACGGCTGGAAGATCACCGACAACTCCTTCGTCATCTCGCGCAACGCCAACGCCCTGCGCCTCTCCGGCAATTGCGCCAACTTCACCTTCGCCCGCAACGAGGTGCGCTTCGACCCCGCGAGCGCGGACGGCCCGGTCGGCCCCGCGATGATCGGCGTCGCCGGCCTGCGGAACACGAACCTGCGCGTCGAGGCCAACCGCCTGGATTCCGCCGGACCCATCGCCGGCATCACCTACGGCGAGGAGTCCACCGCGGCGGCGCTGGCGTGGAGCACCAACAACCGCAGGTTCGACGGCACGGCCATCCCAGGCCTGCGCGAGGATTTGGGAGCCAAGGGTTCCGGCACGACGCAAACCGTCGCCGCGTCGGCTATCGACTGGAGCTTGGGCGCGACGTTCACCAAGACCCTGGGCGCGGATACCGCGTTCACGTTCCTGAACGCCGTGGACGGAGGGACCATCGTGGTCGCCGTCACCAACACGACGGGCAACCACGCCGTCACTTGGCCCGCGGTGAAATGGCCCGGCGGCGCGGTCCCGAGGCAGACGCGCGGCGAAAAGACGGACATTTACACGTTCACTAGAGTTGACGGCGTCATCTATGGCACCGCCTCACAGAACTATTGATCCCCGCGCCATCCCGGCGCCCCAACCGGGACGCAGCCCGCGCGCGATTCGTTCCGGCGCGCTCTCGCGCCTCGTTTTCCATGAAGATTCTCCCGCTCACCTTTGAAGCCCACGACCTCGATCGCCTTCTCGCGGCGACGCACGACGACCCGTTCGCCTTCCTCGGGCCGCACCAGCTCCCCGACGGCCGCTGGGCGGTGCGGGTCTTCGAGCCGCGGGCGGCGTCCGTGACGCTTCATTTTGCAGAGGGCAAGGAGCTGCCGGCGGACCGGATCAACGAGGATGGATTCTTCGAGGCCGTCTTCGAAAGCAAGGAGGATCCGTCCTATCGGCTGGAGAAGGTCTTCAAGGACGGCACGCCCACCACGCTCCTCTCGGACCCGTATTGCTTCGGCCCGATCCTCGGCGAGCTGGACCTCCATCTCTTTTCCGAGGGCAATCATCACCGCCTCTACGAGAAGCTCGGCGCGCGCGCGTGCACGCATCACGGCGAGAACGGCGTCCAGGGCGCCACCTTCGCGGTGTGGGCGCCGCACGCGCGGCGCGTTTCCGTGGTGGGCGACTGGAACCACTGGGACGGCCGCGTGAACCCGATGCGCCGCCTCGCCGGCTCCGGCGTGTGGGAAATCTTCCTGCCCGGCCTGGGCGAGGGGGCGCACTACAAGCTCGAGATCCTCGACGCCAACGGCGTGGTGCGCCTCAAGAGCGATCCCTTCGCCTTCTACTCGCAGCACTCGCAGCGCACCGCCTCGATCCTCTTCGACCTGGGCCGCTACCAATGGGCGGACGACGAGTGGATCGCAAAACGTGATTCCACCGATCCCTACGCGCGGCCGATGTCCATCTACGAGTGCCACCTCGGCTCGTGGAAGCGCGTGCCGGAGGACGGCAACCGGATGCTCTCCTACATCGAGCTGGCCGAGGACATGATCCCCTACGTGAAGAAGATGGGCTTCACGCACATCGAGCTGATGCCGATTTCCGAGCATCCCTTCGACGGCTCGTGGGGCTACCAAGTCGGCGGCTACTTCGCGCCCACCTCGCGGCACGGGAATCCCGATGAGTTCCGCCATTTCGTGGACCGCTGCCACCAAGAGGGCATCGGCGTGATTCTCGATTGGGTGCCGGCGCACTTCCCGAAGGACGAGCACGGCCTCGCACGCTTCGACGGCACCGCGCTCTACGAGCACCAGGACCCGCGCCAGGGCGAGCACCAGGACTGGGGCACGCTCATCTTCAACTTCGGCCGGAACGAGGTGCGCAACTTCCTCGTCGCCAACGGACTCTACTGGCTGCGCGAGTTCCACATCGACGGCCTGCGCGTGGACGCCGTGGCGTCGATGCTCTACCTCGATTACTCCCGCAAGCCCGGCGAGTGGGTGCCCAACGCCCACGGCGGCCGCGAGAACATCGAGGCGATCTACTTCCTGCGCCGCTTCAACGAAGTGGCCTACGCGGAGTTCCCCGGCATCGTCACCATCGCGGAGGAGTCCACCTCGTGGCCCGGCGTGAGCCGCCCCACCTACACCGGCGGCCTGGGCTTCGGCATGAAGTGGAACATGGGCTGGATGAACGACACGCTGCGCTACTTCAAGAACGACCCGATCTTCCGCCGCTACCAGCAGGGGATGCTCACGTTCTCGATGATGTATGCGTTCACCGAGCACTTCGTGCTGCCGCTCTCGCACGACGAGGTGGTGCACCTCAAGCGCTCGCTGCTGGAGAAGATGCCCAGCGACGAGTGGCAGAAGTTTGCCAACCTCCGCCTGCTCTACGGCTACCTGTGGGCGCACCCCGGCCGCAAGCTGCTCTTCCAGGGCGGCGAGTTCGCGCAGCGCAACGAGTGGAGCCACTCGCGCTCGCTCGACTGGCACCTGCTCCAGGACGAGCGCCACGCCGGCATCTCGCGCCTCCTCCAGCACCTCAATCACCTCCTCGTCTCCGAGCCGGCGCTCCACGAGCAGGAGGATACCTACGACGGCTTCGAGTGGGTGGACTTCTCGGACGCGGACAATTCCGTGCTGTCCTTCGCGCGCAAGCCGAAGGAAGGGACGAAGGGCGCGCACGAGCTCATTTTCGTGCTGAACTTCACGCCGATCGTGCGGCACAACTATCGCCTCGGCCTGCCCGGCGAGGGCAACTACGTCGAGATCCTCAACACGGACTCGAACTACTACGGCGGCTCGAACGTCGGCAACGCGGGCCAGATCGAAAGCGGGCCCGTCGCGTGGCAGAAGCACGAGCATTCCGCCACCGTCACGCTGCCCCCGCTGGCGGTGATCGGGCTGAAGCGGATAAAGGATGCCGAGCCCCCGAAAG